>JBDLWG010000208.1:0-16579 GCA_039804385.1 Bacteroidota bacterium | reverse complement strand
TCAAGCAATGCCGCCCGTGACAGATTCAATTGATTTTCAATGAGTTGTAAATAATCTGAAAAGTAATATTCTAATTCGAGTTGAGTATAACCCATAAGCATTGCATAATGCTTATTCAGCGTAATATCGGATAATTTGTTCAAATCGGAAAAAATAGAGACTTTTGAAAATTTGGAAACGCCCGTAATCAATAAAAATTTCAAGTATTTATCCGACGATTTGAGTACCGAATAAAATCGTTTTAAAATTTGAAGATTTTTCTTAGCTTGCTTTAAAGTATGATTTTCCAAATATTCAATAATGGGTTTATCATACTCGTCTATAAGAATCACAACTTGTTGTTGATATTTTTGATATAAGAGTTGGATTAGTTCTCGAAATCGGGGTTTGAAACCGATTTGAGTTAAAACGACCTCAAATTTTGCAGCAAGGAGACTTAATTCATTATCAATAGAGGCAACTAATTGGTCTTCATGGTAGTCTAACGCATCAAACGAAATATGAATGACGGGGTATTTGACAGACCAATCCCATTTGGTTTCAATCCAAAGTCCTTGAAACAATATTTTATTAGCTTCAAACAATTCTTGAACGGTTGAAACCAACAATGATTTTCCAAATCGGCGCGGACGCGATAGAAAATAATGAGTTCCCGTTGTAACTAAACGGTGAATGGATTCGGTTTTATCTACATAAATCGCGTTTCTATCCCGAATATTGGATAATGTTTGCAAACCAAGCGGCAGTATTTTCATAGTTGGATTTTAAAAAGGGTGAATAGTGGGCAAAGATAACCTACATTTCTTAAGATATACTTTGCGTTGGGCAGTTTTGCGATAGGATGGATGTACGGATTTCACGGATTCGCACCGATTGGTACGGATTTTTTCTTAAGATCCGTACCAATCGGTGCGAATCCGTGAAATCCGTACATCCATCCTATCCCAAAACCATCGTGCGTAAAGTATAGAACAAAAAGGGGATTTACCCCCCTTTTGTTACATACTAAGGTGCATCACATGACTTAACTGCGCCGACAACTCGCCTTCCAACGTAAAAGCACCTAATTCAACCGATTGAATGGTATTAATCCATAATCCGTCCACAGGTTTGGGCATTTCTATTTTGATGTAATTATCGGTAAAACCAGTCAATAAAGCTGGATTTTTATGATTTTCAAACAAAACAGACCGCGTTTGACCGATAAAAGGTTCATAAAACGCTCTTTTTTTCTTTTCGGATAGAATCCGCAACATTTCATTCCGTTCCCGCCGTTTATTCATTGGGACGGCATTCGGCATGGTTGCCGCAGGCGTATTTGCCCGTTCCGAATAGGTGAAAACGTGCAAATAGGACACGTCCAATCCTTGAATAAAACGATAGGTTTCTAAAAAATCCTCATCCGTTTCATCAGGAAAACCAACAATTACATCCACACCAATACATGCATGCGGCATCTTTTGTTTGATATTTTCAACCCGTTCTGCATACAATTCGCGGCGGTAACGGCGGCGCATTTGCGTCAATTGTTTGTTATTACCTGATTGCAAAGGCACATGAAAATGAGGCGCAAATCGTTGAGAATCAGCGACAAAGGCTATAATTTCGGGAGTCAATAAATTGGGTTCGATGCTCGAAATCCGAAATCTTTCGATGCCCTCTACCCTATCCAATGCTTCAATTAAATCAATAAATAACGCTTCTTTTTTCGCCCGCGTCCCTTCAATCACTTCTGTTCCATTCCCAAAGTCGCCCAAATTCACGCCTGTTAAGACAATTTCTTTCACGCCCATATCCGCAATTTTCTGTGCATTGGCAACCGCACTTTCGACGGTATCGCTCCGACTCGCCCCGCGCGCTTGCGGAATGGTGCAAAATGAACATTTATAATCACAACCATCCTGCACTTTCAAAAACGAGCGCGTCCTGTCACCAAACGAAAACGCATTGTGAAACGTTTTGGCTTCGCGTACTTCGCCCGCTTGCACCATTCCTTTACCCGATGATTTGGACAAACCTTCTATAAATTCTAAAATCCGAAATTTCTCCGCAGCACCTAACACTAAATCTACGCCTTGAATATTCGCAATTTCAGTCGGCTTGAGTTGCGCGTAACAGCCGATGACGACAATTAACGCTTCAGGCGTTTGCCGCAAAGCGCGCCGAACGATTTGACGACACTTTTGGTCGGCAAATTCGGTAACCGAACACGTATTGATGACGTAAATATCCGCCCCTTGCTCAAATTCGGAAACCGACCAGCCATGATCCGAAAAAAGGCGTTCAATGGAAGCCGTTTCTGAGTAATTCAGTTTGCAACCAAGCGTATAAAAGGCGACTGATTTAGGCGTTGCCATGATAATTCTTTTGTAACTTATTTTTCAATCTGGATAATTCGTAATATGTTCAAAAACATATCCTTTCGCAAGTAACATGTCTATAATCACTGGAAATTCTCGCCGTCCTTTTTCGGTCGTCAACATTTCATCATGTCCCAAAATCACTAAATGATTTTTCGTCCACATGGATTTGTTTTTAAAAATACCATTGATTAAACCCACAAATTGTTCGGGCGATTTGGCAGGGGCTTGCGATTTGGCACCATGCGCCCACTCTGCATCCCAACCAAAAATTTTATAACCTTGCTCGCGTAAGATTTCAGCCGTTTTGCCACCGCTTTGCGTGATGCCATGCACCCGCGCAGGCAATGCCCAAATATTGCGTCCGGGCAAGCGAACGGCTTTATTATTCGTATTAATCAATTTATCACATTGATTAATATCATCTGCCGCACCTTGCGGATTCGCGTAAAATTGCAAATATTTATTGTTCGCATGTGTATGGCTGTGATTGCAAATTTCGACAAAATCATTTGCCCTGAAATCCTCGAAATACTTGCCAAAACCCCGAATATGTCCCGAAACAATAAAGACACTTGTTTTAATTTTCTTATCCAAAATGATTTTATTGAGGTAGGTGCTGCCCCGTAACGGACCATCATCCATCGTCAAATAAATCACTTTTTCGGTCGAATCGTGTACGATTTTAGGGCGTTTCGCTTTTTTAGCCGCGAGATAAGCCGCACTGTCGCGCATCGCCTGAGTCGAATCCGTTGCAGAACCACCTGTTCCAGCCGTCGCATCTTTTTTCAATTGGCAGGCACTGACCATTAAAAGCGCGGCGAAAAAACGAGCTAACACAAATGTAAACATAGATTTAGACTGTTTCATCTGTTTTGAAAAAAGACGTTTTAGTTAATGAAGCAGCTCTTGGTAGTGTAGGGCATTTTTGAAACGACACTTTTCGGAGTTGCACTGTTGGTTTGATGTAATTTTAGGACTGAAATCGGCGACAAAGTTACGCCATTTGACGAAACTTTTACAAATTTTCATTTCGTAAAAGACAAAAAAGCATACTCATTCCTCTTTTTTGCAGGTTTCAATCGAAAAGCCTACCTTTGTCTTTTTAAATAAAACCAAATCATGATCAATATTCCTTATGCACTTGCACATTTCGAGTCCTTGAGGCGCGACCAATGTTTTTATGTAGATAGAACGCCGTTCATCGAAGCCTTAGAACTGCATGGAATGCGTTATACCATGTTTTTGCGCCCACGACGGTTTGGTAAATCGTTGTGGATCAGCATTTTAGAACATTATTATGATGTGAATAAAGCATCGAATTTCCAACAATTATTTGGTGATTTACATATTGGTCGAAATAAAACGGCGTTAGCGAACCAATTTCGGATCTTACGGTTTGATTTTAGCGGCATTGAAACCAATGATGTGCGCAAAGTCCAAGATGCCTTTTTACTCAAAGTTCAAGATGGTTTCCAACGCTTTATAAACCATTATCCAGATGCGTTCACCGAAATCGAAAAGGCAACGATTCTAAGTCAAACGATGCCTTCGGCGGTTGCCGTTAAATTTTTTGGCTTTTATGCTACCCTACAAGCGCAACGCCCCATTTACATCCTCATTGATGAATATGACCAATTCACCAACGAATTATTATCCTTTCATTTTGCGGATTTCAAAGATATTGTTTCTAAAAATGGGTATGTGCGCAAATTTTATGAGGTACTCAAAGAAGCAGCGATGAAAGGATATGTAGCACGCCTTTTTATGACGGGCGTTGCGCCCGTGACGGTGGACAGCATGACGAGTGGGTTTAATATCGTAACCGATTTATCCATGCATCCTTTTTTTCATGACTTGATGGGTTTTACCGAAGCGGAAGTTACGGATTTACTCCAAAAAATAAACGTTACGGAGGAACAATTGCCCCAAATCCTGACCGATTTGCGGAATTGGTATGACGGCTATCGCTTCGATGCAGAAATGGCGCGGCACCTCTACAATCCCGAAATGGTACTCTATTTTGCCACCTACTATCAAGGTGTACGTCGGTATCCTAAAAAAATGTTGACGGCAAATATAGCGACAGATTATAAAAAAATTGCGAATATTTTTAGAATCGGCAATCAAGAAGGACTTGCCTTAACGCAATTGAATCCATTTTTAGAATCGGGTTCCATCAAAAGTTATCTCACGGAACGGTTTAATGTCGAATTGGGTTTTACGCTGAGTGATATTTGGAGTATGTTGTTTTATTCGGGGATGACGACGATTCAAAGCGTTTTGGGTAATAACTACACGTTTCAAATGCCCAATTATGTGATTAAAAGTTTATATTATGATTATTTTATGGCATTGCAATTGGGAATGTCGTATGGCAATTTGCGCCATGAAATCCGCGATGCGATTGAACAATTGGTCATGCATGGGGATATTGAACCTTTTACGAAATATGTTGCCCAAGTCCTTGCCCAAGAACATTCAGGACGCGATAGTTATGGTTACAATGAAAAACACTTGAAAACGCTCGTGATTGGAATGCTCTTTCCGTATGAAAGTTACTTTATTCGGAGTGAAATGGAGTTTCAACGCCGCTATGTGGATGTTTTTTTAGAACGCATTCCCCAAGTTGCTATCAAACATGAGATTTTATTGGAATTAAAATACGTCAAAAAAGAAAATGCAACCAAGTGGGTCGATCAAGATGGCAAACCTGTCGATGCGCCTGCCCCGCCCAAACCTGCTAAAAAAGTGGCAAAATCGCACGTTCCCAAAACGCCTCCACCGCCAATTGCGCCAAAACCCGTACCTGTAAAACCATTGTTAGACGATGTGACGGAGAAAGGCTATCAACAACTTTGTGCGTATATGGCATTACCGCGTTTCCAACAACCCAATCTTTTAGGATTTTGTTTGGTCTTTGTGGGAGAAGAGTGTTATAAAATTTTGCCTTATCAACCAATTGTAAAATAAAATAATAAAACAACCTTTGGAGGGTTTGATAATAAAAATAAGGGACTTGGAAAATAAAAATGTACCCACTTTTGAAAACCCCGAAAAGAGAGAAAACAAAAATTTTTTTGCAAAAAATTTTTGTTTTCTCTCTTTTCGGGTCTCTAAAGCGGGTAGATTTTTATTTTCCACATCCCTAATTCAGTTTTAATAACGCGTATGAAGCGGCGTTAGACTCAATTCAATTTCACACCCAGAACAAATTTGACGACCGCGTTGCGCTTCTATCAAACCTTTATATTTTTGAAAAAGGGTTTCAGATTGTTCTTTGTCATTCACCCAAAATTTTTTAGCCGTCATTTTCAGACGCACTTCACCTGCATTCGGCGGCATCAAACCGTCCTGCCCCAGATTTTCCAAAATGGTTTTATCCTCAATCGTCGAACCTGTCGGCATGGTTTCCCCAATTTGTGGGGTTGCGGGCAAATGTGGGATTTGCAGCCTTGATTCTGCCTGAGCATTCATATCGGATAAAATTTCATTCGTCAGATTTTCATATTTATAAAACTCTGACTTGGAAACACTTCGACCATCCACCGTTAGGTGGGTTAACTCACCTTCTGTCAAGGTAAAATCCAAGCGTTTGCCGTCTTTGCGCCCACTCAAAGTCCGTTCACTTTTAGAAGTACGGCTCTGCACGTAAATGGGCGTAGAATCCATTGAAAAAACAACAGATGACGTTGAAATACCCTGCATAATCGCTTGATTATCAAGGGTTACGTGAGCTGTTGCCGCCGAATAAACGGCGGCGACCAACAGCAGAGAAAGTTTCCACTTCGTCATAATTTCAATCTGCATATTCGAAAAAAAAAGGGAATCCGTAAACATTTTAATCAATAGTCGTTGTTTGTAATCAAAAATTTATGTAGCATTGCATTTTTTCAAAAAAAGCCGCCCAACCGAAGTTGGCACGGCTTAACGTATCACAAAAAAATCGTGTAGCCAAATTTGTTAAAACTATTGCGTCAACCCTAAGTTGGCGCAATCTTTTTAGGGGGAAATCAATTTTTCAATTCCATGACGACTTTGAATTTGCAATTTTTGCAATCCTTTTCGCCTGAATGTTCCAAATACAATTTTTTATACTTTTCAAAAACCACCGCAGGTTGTTCCCGCTCATCCAATAAAAACTGTGTATTGGTCAATTCTACCTTGAAAAACTTCCCTTTCTCTACTAATTTATCTTTCGTTAAATGCGTTCTCAACACATTCCCAAAACCATCTTTGGGTGCTTCCAATCGCGCATCACCGTCCTTTATATTCGTTTCTTCCGTCGTAATTCGATAAATTTTCACCTTTTTCTTCCCTTCACTGCTCATTGTATCTAAGGCTTTGTGCAAATCAGGGTCGTTTTCTACCATTTTTTCCAAATCCATCCCACCTTCTTTGTCCTTGATAATCATCATTTTACGCACTTTTTTATCCCCATTTTGACCTGCCTCTTTCACAATTGTTTTGACTTCTTCCATATCCATAATTTCGGTCATTGCGCCTGCGGGCAAATCATATACGATTTCTTCGCCATCGACCCATTTTTTACCATTAACCAAAATCTCATTGTTTTTCACCAACATTTCAATCGGTTTGCCATCGCCTTTGTCGATTTTAATCACCGTATTGCCTTTATCATCTTTGGTCTTATTGACCTTCATTTGAACCTCTTTTTGGAGGGCAATCACTTTACCATTTTTACCATCGGTAACGGATGGTAAATCGGCTAATAATTTGTCTGTCAATGCTTTATGTTTGACAAAATCATCTTTTAAGATTTCCTTTCCACCAATACTCAACCGCATAATTTGTTGGTTTTCAACGGTCATTTCAACCGTTTTCCCATTATCAACCCTTTTAATCTGTTGCCTGACCTTCCCCGAAGGAGTCGTATCCGAAACGACTGAAAACATTGGTTTTTTATCTTTTAATTCATTCGGGTTTGCTACCACCCGTTTTGCAGAGATTGAAATCAGCGATACAATCGCCAGAATCAACCCTGTTGCTGTCATTTTTTCCATGATATTCGATTTATTTTGGGACTGATTCAAAACTCTTTTCACCCTTTCCAATAACGGATACTTTCGATTGCCCGCAAAAGATAAAGCTAAACCAAGCGTCTTGTTGGTTTTCGGCAATTGTTTTTGCAATTCTTGCATGGAAACCAATGCCTTTACGTATATCATTTTATTGCCACATAATTTAACGGCTGCATCATCACATCGATTTTCGCGTTCCGCCCGAATGACCGCCGAAATCCACCAAATCGCAGGATGATAATAAAAAAACACTTCTGCTATCGTCTGCAACGCATTAAACAAATAATCTTTACCCGCTATATGCGCCAACTCGTGCGCAATAATCGCTTCCACTTGACTCGCACTCATATTATTAATGGTGCCAATCGGTAATAAAATCAATGGTTTGAGCCAACCCACCACCATCGGAACAGTTGCTACCGCCGATTCTGCAATCCGAACCGCCTGTTTGAAAGGCATTTGCTCCCGGATCATCTCCACAAAATCCATCCATTCTTCCGATAAAGCCATTTTCGGAGAACGCCGAATCTTCATCACCATCCAAAAACCACCAATCAAACGCATCGTAAAAAACTCAACACCTAAAAACCATGCTATTACGATATAGAACAAATGTTCATTTAAAAAATTACTAATATACGTATAATTTTGCCGCCAAAACGATTCCTTTTGCGCTAAAAACGTAAAATGAATCCGCGTAAATTGTCGTGTTTCGTTTAAAAAACCTGTCGTATGAGGATTGCCTAAAAAATAAAGGCTACAAAAAGTCCCGACAGCCACCAAAATTGCTAAAAATAACGCTCCACCTGCCACTCGATACCGAATTTCGGCAGATTTTTGTTGCAACCCAGTTAAAATTAACGCCATCAAGCAAGCAATAAAAGTGCCTTGCCAAAGCGAATGAATCACTGTCCAACCCAGTGCATAGACCAATGAGTCTGGTAATATTTGTTGCGCGTCTGTTAAAAAAGTCATTGTTAAATAGGGTTTTTCAACGACTTATGAAACGTTTATACTTTAAAACGATGGATTATACGAATCAACGTTTCAAAAAATCATTTATGCTTTTCTCATCTTTTAGGAGGGATGCCTCACCCTTCACCCTGTTCCAAAAATTTGATTAACGCTTTAATTTGTTCCAGTTCCTTATCAGTTGCTTCGTGATTTCCGAGTGCTTGCATGACCAAGCGCATCGCATCGCCGCGAAAGGTTGCGTTCACAAATTGACGCAACATCTGTTTTTGAGTATCTTCTTCGCGGATGGCTACCGCGTAAATATGACTTCTCAACTCGGTATCGCGCAAGAGCAGGTTTTTATCGTGCATCACTTGCATCATTTTCAAAGTGGTGGTGTAGCCCACTTCGCGTTTTTCATTCAGTTTTTCGTTCACAAACCGAACCGAACTCGCGCCGTGCTGCCACAAGACTTGCAAAATCTCTAATTCTGCGTCGGTTGGTTTAGAAAAAGGTTGCAGATTCATTTTGTTTTATGCTGAATAACTAAAACGTAACACTGTAAATATTAGATTTTATCTGTTACTTTTGTTCCCGTATTATCTACGATAACTTTCGTAGTGCAAAGATAGTACGATAGTTATCGTACTTCCAAATTTTTTTCTAATTTTTTTTATTTTTTTTTAAAATTTAACATTTATGAGCCGTATTTTTTTTGTTAAAAATTTTTTCGATATTTTATTTGGAAAAAAGTACTTTTTACGAACAGAAGACATCGAACTTTTGCGCAAAATCAACCCTGACACCGATGAAAAAACAGACCGTTTTTTTAAAGCAGTGTCCAATATGACCGCACTCGGATTGATTGCGACAGGCATTCCAATCCTTTTATACGTTTATGGATGGCTGCATGCGGATTTGCGGTATCAAAAATGGGCTTGTTGGATAGGCATGTCTTTTGTATTGAATTTATGGGTGACCTATGCGTTGAAAATCTTGACACATCGAGTGCGCCCTTATATCAAATATCCTGATTTAAATGAAAAAGCATTGGAAAACACGCCGTCGTTTCCATCAGGACATAGTTCCGTAGCATTTCAGACGGCAACCGCCGTGATTTTAGTATGCCCCTGTTGTCAAATGGCGATTCCTGCGTATTTGTGGGCAAGTACGATTGCCTATTCGCGGATGTATTTGGGTGTGCATTATCCAACAGACGTATTAGTAGGCATCGTATTAGGCCTTTTTTCGGCTTGGGTGACGCATTTGCTTTGATTTTTGTCCTATATGAAGCCGCTTTTTACAAAAATCTCCCAAATCCAAGTTCAAAAAAGCCTATATTTGCATTTTGAATCATCTTTAAACAATCGAAAATATGAACGTTATCATCGTTGATGATGAACCTTTGGCATTAGATATTTTAGAAACTTTTATATCTAAAATGCCTGATTTGAAGTTATTAGCACGTTGTTCAAATGTTTTTGAAGCCAATGATGCGTTGCAAAACCACGAAATTGATTTAATGTTTTCAGATATTCAAATGCCCGGATTGACAGGGATTGAGTTTTTGAAAACCTTGAAAAATCCGCCGATGGTGATTTTTACAACCGCGTATTCGGAATATGCCGTACAAGGTTTTGAATTAAACGCATTAGATTATTTGTTAAAGCCTATTTCGTTGGATCGGTTTATGAAAGCCGTGAATCGGGCGCAAGAATTGTACCGATTGGCGCACCCAAATCCTGTATCGAATGCAGTGCCAAACCCTGAAACGTCGATACAAGTGGGCAAAGAAGGCGTTTTAGTGGATGATTATATTTTTGTCAAATCCGATAAAAAATTAATTCGAGTGAAATTTTCGGATATTTTGTACATAGAAGGCTTGAAAGATTATGTCATTATTCGGTTGGAAGTAGGGCGCGTCATTTCATTGCAGACGATGAAAAGTTTGGAAGATAAGCTGCCTTTGGGACAATTTGTGCGGATTCATCGTTCTTATATCGCAGCGATGGACAAAATCAATGCAATTGTAGGCAATATGGTCGAAATCATGGAAAAAGGACAACCCAAACATTTGCCGATTGGGAAAAATTATCGAGATGAATTGTTAGAATTGGTTGAAAAACATAAGTTGTAAGCATCCTAAGTGACTCATGTTCAATACAAAACGTTTGGAGGGTTTGAAACCCTCCAAACGTTCTATTTTTTATTTATATCATTTCGTTTATTTCACTTCCTCGACGCGTTTCACATTATCATTTGGCATCCTATCAATCAATTGAAACGTGTGGTCAATGCCCGCTTCTTCGGGTAATTCTCAAAGAAATGGGTTCCCAAAAGTTTGGCTTTTGGGAACCCATTTCTTTGAGAATCGTGTTCAACTAACGTATTCGTTTGTTACAGTTGTTTCGGCTACTGTTTAACAATTTTTTTGGATTGAACCCCCTGCTTGGATTGCATCATAATGTAGTAGAAACCGTTAGCCAACTCACTGGTGAATAAAAGTTCTTCATAAAAGCCTTTTTGTAATTCGGTATTAATCACAGTCTGTATGACTTGTCCCAATCCATTGACTAACCAAATTTGAATATTGCCCGATTCCACGACCTCAAATTGAACCCGAATGCCCTCTTTAAACGGATTGGGAGAAACCTGCAACGACGAGGACAACAATCGCTGCGAAATCGGCGGCGGAGGCAATGGCAATAATAGTTGATTCGCCTTGTAGTCGGATTTTTGACAAAAATCTTGAATCGCAGCGAGCGTCATCGGCGGTGTTGGAGCATACACAGGCGTTATCCAAGGCGGAAACAGTTGATTGGAGCGAATCTGAACGTTTCCAGTCACCTGCACATTGGGAGCAAGGTTGACATCCCCCTGAGCCATGATAACAAGAGGCGTTGCACCCGTATGCGAGATATTAGCAGTAATATTAATGTCTCCAAACGAAAAAATAGGATTATCATTCAATGGCGTGTTTGCAATCCCTAAATTCGTTGGCGTTTGGGCATAGAGTTTATAACGAGGATCTTGTAAATACTGTTGAGTCTTGTCCAACACAGGATTGACTTTCATTTTTATCAAGTCATAACCTGTTTTAGAATTTCCAGTGGCATCGGATTTAAAATCGTAAAAAATTTGAAACACTAATTTAATATCCGTGCCCTTAAAACCAATCCCCGCACCTAAATCACTCGCGGTGAAAGCTCTGGGCGTTTTCACTATCGCGTACAGATTCTTACTCAGACGCAACGGCAAAAACGCCGAAACGTATTTCTGTCCCCGACCTGTTTGAACCTCAATACCCACAAAAATTTGTGTTTTATCGGCGTTCACCAACGAACCTAACGCATACAATAAATCTTGATTATCAGGCAGTTTGGCGATGAACGTAATCTTTCGATCCGTTCCATCGGTCCACTGCTCATAATTGTAATGAAGCATCGGTGTGCGCAGCAGCGCGAAATGTCCAGGGATTTCATTGTACATCGGATACATGGGTTGAATGCCTTTGCTGGGAGGCAAAGAAACAGGATATTCTGGCAGTAACGTGCTATTTTTGCTACCAGGTACACTTACAAAAATTTCCTGCCCATTCAAGCGCAGCGTGGAAACATTCCCTTGCGTGGTAACACCCACAGGAATGACCGTTAGATTCTGAATTTCAGAATTGGGTTTACTTGGGTCCGTCGTAAAAGAGGCAAATTCCAGATAGGTACCGAGTGAATGAGCCAATTTATGGACCGTTGCGATGGGTACTTCTTTGCTTATTTTTGCCGATTGAGCCGCCTGTCTAAACTTAGAAAAGATAGAATCTATTTGTTGTTTCGTTTTTCCATCTGGGGCAGCCGTTGTAGCGAGTTGTTCTTTGAGTTTTTCTTCAGAATAAAAAGATTGATTGAAAAACGGCTCGGAAGAGGCATTTTTCCACAGGGAAGTTAAAAAATCATTGCCTGGACGGGCGTTTTTAGCCGCTATATCAACACTGCCCCCTACGGCTTGTCCCTCTAAGGTCAGGGTCGAACCTAAATTGACAAAAAAACTTGCGAAAAAGGCGGATTCAAAAAAGCAAATACAAGGGTCGTAAGATAACTTAAAGTCTGCAAACGTAAAACTGCTACGAGAAGGTTGTATTTGAGCGATAGTCATGACAGTTGACAATTTTGTTTTTTGGTCTAATGCCGTCTGTACTGCGTTGTACTGATTAAACAACGCAGCAAAATTAAAATTCGCATGGTTAGCTGCTTCATCTTTTTCCATCACACTGAGTGCTACAATAACTTGCGCACGGTTGCCATTCTGACTCAAATCCACATTGGAAATAATCCTAAGTGTGGTGGTATAACGATTGTACAGCATCATATAGGCGATCTCTTGCTTATTGGAGCTTGTCCTATTAAAAATAGTAGTGCCATTCCAAAAACCATTCGCCTCTGCATATCCAAAATCTTGCTTAATCAATTCCCATCCATCTTCTGGTTTAGAATCGCTATTGAAACCTCCATGTAAAGGTTGTAAATAGGGTTCAATACTAAAAAATGGATTGGGTAAAGGGGAGTCCATTTTATGCTTATCCGTTACTGGAATAGGATTTTGTCGCCAATCAAAGGTGTTGGTCTTAAAACCCGCATTGTTAGGGCTAGGCGATTGAGGGTTCGTACTTGTTCCATTTTCGCACTGACCCAGCAAAGAGTGAATGACACCCATATATAAGAGAAATATACAACTATTTTTCATAATTTATTTTATTTTTAGGTTGGGCGAATCCCTTTCCAATAAATGCAGCCCATCCTTTTTAATTTATTTTTTTACCCACAAAAACGCGTTGCAAGGGTTTCTTCGGCTCCATTTCTAAAAAAGAGTATTCGGATATTTTCGGGATAATTCGCGGATTTTAGCCCTATCGCGTCCATTAAAAGTCTGACTTAGTCCCATTTTAGTGAACAATCAATGCACCTAAAACACCCTAAAATGAGTTTTGGATAGAATGAAAATGCTATTAGGATCTGCTATCGAAGGAGTGTTGCCTAAACAAAAGACGTTGCAAAAAGATTTGTTCGTTTTAAAAAAGAACAGAGTTGTATTTTTAGTCATGATGCTTTGATTTACGTTTTGATGATTTGTAAATACTTGTTAATGATATACAAATACAAAGTTAAAGGATTCCAATGAGGTTGTCAATAGGTCTTTATTATTTATTTATATTTTTTTTTAAATATTTATAAAACGTTTTTTCAATAGAATACACTTGTATTTTTTTTAAATATTAAAATTAGCAAACCCCGTTTAAGAATTAAATACAATTTGTTTTTTATTTTTAAAACAAAAATAAAATAAAGAATCCTTTCGTCTTCCACTTTGGGGGCAATGGATGTACGGATTCAACGGATTTTCACGAATTTTTTCAAAAAATCTGTACCAATCCGTTGAATCCGTACATCCATTGCCCCCAATGTGGAACCTTCTTTTCCTCCCCAATGAAACAGCCCTTCCTTTTCGGTTTTTTTTAAAGTGATCCTTTATTTATTTCGCGTTCCTTATTTAGTTTTTAATTAAAAAAAAAATTTAAACTAAAATAGCAACTAAAATTTGCAATGATATTTGGATAGATAGATGAATCGGTCATCCGTAATTTGGATTCTTCTGCCTTAGGGTGGAAAATTAAAACAATATCGAACCCAACTTGACGCAAGTTTCAAACTTCCGTCAAGTTAATATTTTATAAATTTATTTTTTTATATTTGAATACGTTCAAGTTGTTTCCACAAAAAAAGCGGATAAGCCATTTTTATTTAAAAAAAATTAAATTTTGAATAAACGCACTTCAATACGTTGATTTTTGCGCCGCCCTTCTGCGGAGTCATTGGATATTAACGGTTCATTTTTGCCGATTCCTCTGGTTTCGACGCGATTTGGGGCAATATTTTTGGCTTTTAAAAAATCGCCTACGGCTTTTGCCCGACTTTCGGTGAGGGTTTGCGCCGTGATTTGACTGCAATGCCCGTTCGTATGCGCCCGAATTTCAACGCCCAAATGGGGTGTTTTTTCTAAAAAACGAATTAATAATTCCAATTCCCAAACGGATTCGTTCCGCAAAGTAGCCGTATTGGTGTTAAAAAAAACGCCATTTAAAGGAAAAACTTCATTTTCTTGGGCAGGATGCGTTTTCAAAACCACTTTTTGGCTTAAAAAAGCATTGTTGCCCGCCCTACCAAACGCAGTGGGCGTACCCTTTTGAGTCGATAAAGCGCCCTGAATATGGGCACTTTCTTGGTCACGGCGGCGCGTAGCCAATTCCGATTGATATTTTTCTCGAACAGATTTTTGAATGGTATAATGTATATCGCATTTCAAAGCAGTGAATTGTGCCTCTCGAACCGTCACCCGCCAAGTCAAATGCAAAGGCGCGACATAATCCGCCGTTACATCGGACTCCTGCCGCGTGTAACTCCTTTTATACTGCTCATTGGAAAGCGAAGTCCGCAATTGCTTTTGTTTTTCCCGAATGGTTCCATTCAAATAATAGCGTTCCACCTCAGGCAATTCGGATTCGAGCGTTTCGCGCACTGTTTCCAATTGTTGCGATTGCAATTCCAACGACCAAATTACCTGCATTTGTTGGATATAAAATCGAATTTGTGGATGACTCAGGGTATCTTGATGCGTTACAGATTTATCTTGGGGCGATCGATTTGCTGGATTTTGATTTTTCAAACGGGCTTCTAAACGCGCTACTTCTGCATCTTTTTTGGGTTCAGGAGAAGGTGCGTCATCCGAATCTTCTGCGGGCGAAGCCTTTTTATCCGTATTTTGTTTTGAATTTTGAATTATTTTATTGTATTTATTTTTCAAATCTTGCATTTCTGGACTTCCACCATTCGGTGTGTAAGATTCTATGGCTGGATTTGGAGTTGAATTTTTAGCCACAATGGATCTTTTTTTAGGCTGTGTTGGCAACGGAATTTGCGCTGTATAGACCCGATTTTGTTCGGTGCTGCGGCGCACTTCGGTTCGTTGCAAATGACGGTCTAAAGTCGCAATTTTCAATTCCAATTGTTCAATTTCGGGGTCAATACTTGCCGTCCAAGGACTCATATCATTATCAGGTTCCACTGAAAGCGTATTAGAAGCATCCAAAACCACCGTTTCAGCATAACCATTTTGAATTTCTAAACCAAATAAAATATCACCTTTTTTGGGAATGATTAGTTTAAAATCTCGATTATTATCAAAATAAACCAATTTTGTTTTGCCATTTTCTAAAAATTGCAATCGTACAGGCGCGTTTTCAATAGTTGATTCGCCTTCTAAAACGCTGCCTGTAATCAAAACCATCGCTTCAGGACGCGCCTCTTCAGGCAACCAAACGCGGTATAAATCCATCGTCCCTTCCTCCTGCTGCATGGCATTGAAATACAAATAATCGCCCGCCGCCGAGACGCTACACGCAGTCGCATCTGTCAACAGCACCCCGCCCGTTTCCACTAAAATGGGGGTTGACCATGATTGCCAAGTATCATCAGAGCGGCGTGTTACATAAATATGATTTTCGTTATTATGTTTTTTATTGAAATACAAGGTTTTATCATCAGGCGCAAGGAATCCAAAAAGCATTTTTCCATCTTTATTCACCTCTGTCCCCAATGATTGTGGTGTTGACCAAGTGTCAGACGACTCGTTTTTTAGGGAAACATGTAAGTGGGTCTGCCCCTTTTGAGCAAAAAATGGGGGGGATTCAAAGGCGCAAATGGCAATATTGCCCTGTGCATTCACCGTATAATTTTCAGAAAAGGCTTTACTCCGCCACTCGCCTAATTGAATGGAGCGCGGCGCAGACCAAACTCGACTCTGACTTTTGCGCGATAAATACAAAATAGAAGCGGCATTGCGTTCATAACCGCCTTTTAAAAACAATTGGTTGCCATCAATATTAATGCCTGCAATAATATTGGGCTCTCGATTGTTGATAGGCGCACTCAAATTGATGGGCGCAGACCAAGTATCGCCCGCCTGCCGCACCGACATCCAGACATCTTCCAAATCCGCTTCACCCACATTTAGCGGATGCCCCAAACGCGTATAATACAACGTTTGACCATCGGGCGCAATCAATGGATAGCCTTCTTGGTACATAGAATTAATCGTAACACCAAGATTTTCAGGATTTTGGGTATGTAAATAAGGAATTATGAGTATGTTTACGAGTGGGAAAAGAATTTTCCT
>JBDLWG010000207.1:0-6365 GCA_039804385.1 Bacteroidota bacterium | reverse complement strand
GGTTTGATTTTGGTTTTTTTTGCAAAAAAATCAAAATCAAACCCAATCACCGCTCTCTAAATGGTCTTTTACCGCGACCATTTGGGATACACCCATATTAAGTGTTATTAAAATCACTTTCAGAAAATTGGATTTAAACCGTTTCGAGATAAATATTTTCCAATTCCGCCGCCGAAAAATCTTTGGCTTGATGTACCGCAACGAGGTTGCCCGCCCGCATAATGCCTACCCTTGAAGCGACATTTTTAGCTCTGAAAATGTCATGTGTTGCCATCAAAATTGCGACTCCTTCGGTCGCAAGGTCTTTTATCAAAGCCGAAAACTCATTAGATGCTTTGGGGTCGAGTCCCGAAGTCGGTTCGTCCAAAAGCAAGGCTTTGGCTTGTTTGGCGAGCGCAATGGCGATGCCCACTTTTTGGCGCATCCCTTTGGAATAGCCGCCGACACGTTGTGTATATGCCGATTCTTGTAAACTCGCATGGCTCAATAGTTCCCCCAATTCCATTTTTGAATAGTTGAAACCCGCCAACGAACTGAAAAATTCAAGATTTTCTAAACCCGTCAAATTGGGATAAAGCATCACCGTTTCAGGTATGTAAGCGATATATTTTTTGCTCGCAACGGCATGACTCGCAATATCCAATCCATTGACCGAAGCCGTACCCGAACTCGGTTCCGTAAAACCCATAAAAAGGTTGATAGTCGTCGTTTTACCCGCACCATTTTGACCCAAAAGGCAGAAAATTTCGCCCGCTTCGATGGTCAAATTAAGGTTGTTCAAAGCGATGTGTTCGCCGTATTTTTTAGTTAGATTTTTAGCTTGAAGCATGATTTTTAATATTTTATAATGTATTGATAATCCGTTTTTTATGAAAAAAATACTAAAAAGTTAAAATGCGCTTATTGATGACCGATTGATTGATACCAATACTAAAAACCGCCTAACAGAAACTGTGGGCACAAGCGTTTAAGGCGCACACGTTACCAGTACGCATACGTTTGCAGACTTGCGAAACGCTCCATTTCGTCCGCACAGAAAACAATAGGGGTTGTGCAACCAGCATGACCTTATGCTGTTGCGCACCATTATTTGTAATAAACTTGAAAAAAAGAAACAGACAAGAATGATCATTCCTAAACGAATAACCGTTAATCCTCGTAACTCATTAATAATAAACAAGTTATAAGATTAAAAGAATCCATTTACAACATCATTACAGGAACAACACACGTTAAATAGCAAGGCTGAGAGCAGGCGGTCCGCGCAAAAAGTGCTGACTCCAATGATAATCATAAAAACGGGTTGTATCATTAAAACAACCATTCGGTATTTTAACACGCGTAGGTTGTTTTAATTTTATAAAAACAGGTAAGTCAAATATGGAAAAACTGAAATCGCAGAGATTACAGGCATGAGGAGCGTAATCTTCTCCATGAATATGTTTTTGGGTTCCCTTAGCATCACAAAATTTTCGGGCATGGTCTTGATGCGCGAACAAAGAGTGCATATCTCTCGCAGCGAACGCTCCGAGCAGCAACAACGCTAAAAGTGCGCCACGCCAATTGATATGATATTTTTGTCGCATAAAACAGGGTGTTTTTTATTAGAAACCAATTCGACCGCAAATAAACAACTTTTTTGAAGATAAAAAAAATTTTTTCTCTTTTTTTTTACGAATTTCAAAAAAATCTGTTCCAACGCATTAAAATTCGTGTTTATCCATGTTCCCATTCAGCTATAATTTGTTATTTTATCTTGAAACGCTGGGTTGACAGATAAATTCAAATCCAACTTCACGCAACCTGCCAACACCTTCTACCGTCTTGACAACAAACGTTTAGATTAACCAACCATTTGTTCATGAATGACCAAGATTTGGCAGCCCTAATTCAAAGTTGCCGCACAGGAGACCGTTCTGGGCAATACAAAATATACAAATTGTTTTACAATTATTGTATGAGTATTGCGACTCGCTACGCCGATTCATCGTTTGAGGCGGAAGAAATCGTGAATGATGCTTTTTTCAAAGCCTTCACGCGGTTACACCTGTACGGGGGTGAGCAATCTTTCAAGGCATGGTTGCGCAAGATAACGGTCAATACGTCGATAGATTATTTTCGAGCGCGGCAACGACAGGCGCATTTAGTGGCGTTAACGTCCGCCCCTGACATCGGCGGCGAGATGGATATTATCGAACAATTGACCAAAGAACAAATACTACAATCCGTTAATAAGTTGCCTCCTGCGTATCGTACGGTTTTCAATCTCGCTGTGGTTGATTGTTTTACGCATGAAGAAATTGCTGAAGCGTTGAATATTTCGGTCGGAACATCGAAATCCAATCTGGCGCGGGCGCGGCAAAAGTTAAAAGAAATGTTTTATACGAGCAATCAAAAAATGCAGAAGGGATGAACGATAAAGATTTCGACCAAATTTTTTCGGATAAGTTGAATGAAGAAAGCCTGTTTTCGGGCGCGGACGACAATTGGCAAAAATTGAATTTCCGATTGGATTTGATTCCGCCTGCGGTTGTTGTATCGCCGCCTGCACCACAGGTCATGCCGACGATTGGCGGGCATCAAGGTTGGATGTATGCTGCGATGTCTGCGTTGACGGTCGGGAATGTGTGGCTTTGGTTGCAAATGCGGGATGTGAGTCGGCAAAATGAAGGTTTGCAAAAGGCTGTTGCCGCCGTTCAGATGGGGCGTAAAGATACGGTTTATCGAATCGATACCGTTTATCAAAAAGTGTATTTGATTGGTAATCAATCGAATAATGGCAAATCCGTACCAATTACGCAAGCAGAATATTCGGCATTGAGTGCTGTTTCAGCGAAATCTATTGAATCAAAAAGTTTTAAAAACGAACTTGTTATTGATCGTAAAAATCAACAAAATAATACGGATTCCCCTTTGAATGTGCCGCAAACAGGTTCAAAAACGATTTATTTAAGTCGTAACAATCCGCTTACAGGCAGTCAAAAAAGCGAAATGACCACCCTCACAACGGATAATTGGGGGAATTCGGCTGCAAAAAAAAGCGAAATGACCAGGATTACGACGGATAATCGGGGCAATTCGGCTGCAAAAAAAAGTGATTTAAAATCAACAAAAAGTATTGATAATACAATTTCTACAATCGTTGAAAAGAGCATTCCAATTACAACAAAAATTGATAATTCAAATAATAATACTTTTGTAACAACCGATGTAAGTCTTCCAAAAGTGGAAAACAATGTCGTAGAGCAAAATAATATTGCAAAAAAAATAAATATTGCATTATTATCTTTGGATTCAAGACCGCTTGCGGAGGTAAAAGCCTTAACGAAAGGGCGAGAACGGATGAGTGTGGCAGATGCGATTGAACCGATTCGGATTCACAAAAGAAGTCCATTATTTGCAAATTGGAGCATGCCTGAAATCAATCTTGGTTTGGTCGTAGCGGCAGGTTCGCCTGAACGTAAACCAACAAAAGGTTTTGGAATTGGCGCAGAAGTGGGTTTATCCGAACATTGGTCTGTGTTGGTTTCGGGCGAAAAGCATGCTGCGCATTTTGAAATGGACGATAAAGATAAACGATTTCGGTTGCCGCCCGAACCGATTGTGCCAACTGGACACAAGTTGCGTCGGTTGAGAGGCGAGTTTAAGGATGAACGGTTGAGTGTGGGCGCGAAATATGTTTTTTTAACGCATAAGAAATTTCGTCCTTATGTCACAGCACAACACGTTTGGAAACATGCCCCCAATTCAATGGTCGATTTTGAATATGAAAAACCGACAGGTGATAATGAAAATTTTAGACAAACCCTTGAAGGTCAATCTTTTACGAATATTTGGCAAGTCGGGTCAGGTGTGACAGGCGATTTAAATCGGCGCGTTTCTTGGCATGCAGGTTTGAATTATATGTTTGATTTTAATAAAAAACATAATAATACGACTCCCATTACGTTGCGCGGTGGCGTATTTTACCGCTTGTAATTAATATCTGAATTAGGGTTTTTAGGATTGGCAGGGATTTTTAGGATTTTTTATAATCCTAAAAATCTCTGCCAATCCTAAAAATCCTACTTCAGACTACTTGGAAGGTGCTATAATAATCTGATGTTTTTCCAAAATATCCATGCCCCGCATTTTTAAAAACAATTGCGCCACTGCCAAAACATCTTTTTCGCAATAGACCGAAATTCGTTTCAAATTCTGCTCCTCATAATACACCCGCGCCACTTCCGAACCATCAATATCGTCCTTCGGAGACGGGAATCCAAACACTGCCGCCAACAATTTCAAGGACGTGTATGATTTGTTATCTCCAAATTTCCACAATTCGAGGGTATCCAACAAGTGTTTGGTCTCCCAAGGCTTCTTGCCCGAGATATCGAGCATGCGCGGAAACTTGACTTTATGAATCATCATACGCCGACACAAGAACGGAATATCAAATTCTTTAATATTATGACCACACAAAAAGTGTCGTTCAGGAAAATTAAAATATTTGTTTAATAATTCAACAAAACCATTCAACAAAACCTTCTCATCATCATCCGCAAACGATTTGAGTCGAATCGTCAACTCATGCGTGTCCTTGTTGCGGGCAACAAAACCGACGCTGATGCAAATGATTTTACCAAACTCGGCAAACATGCCTGCTTTTTCATACGCGCCTTCGATTTCGTCGAAAGTGAGGGGTTCATCATACTTTTTGAGGATGGCGCGGGCTTTCAAACCCCAAAGGTATTTGAAATTTTCGTCCAAATCATCAAATTTGGCATGTCCGGGAACGGTCTCAATATCCAAAAAGAGGATATTGGTGATGTCTATGCTGTCAAT
Organism: Bacteroidota bacterium; assembly: GCA_039804385.1. Taxonomy (GTDB): domain Bacteria; phylum Bacteroidota; class Bacteroidia; order Chitinophagales; family Saprospiraceae; genus JAAFJT01. Next base: position 1,538 of record JBDLWG010000207.1, on the reverse strand, counting down.
CATCTTTATAAATTAAAAATTATTTGAAAACCTTTATTATAATGAAAAGTATTTTTATATGCAAATGATTGAATTTTCATATTTTATACATTTTAATTATGCAAATAATTATTTTTGAACCTCAAAAGTGCGATTCAACGCAAAGTTAACAGATTTGACTTAGTTTTGACAAAAATTTTTAGTAACCATAAATTTGTATAACATCTTTATTTAAAACAAATAATTTATTTTTTTGAATCCTAAACGCTTGTGCGCCTTGCGCTGCTTGGGGCAAAGGTAGTGTTTTTTTCAAACGAATTGTTGCATTATATTTTACCAGTTCGTTATTTTCCATAAAATACAAATGATTATCAAAGATTTGAAAGGAACCCTTCCACGATACTGCCCAATCTGCGATGAATTGTCCAAAAATATCATAGGTTTTCAATCCTTGATGGGTTTTTAAATACAAAATGTTGTCTTGAACGCCCATCGAAATCGGCGGCGCGGGTAAACGGAGATACTGATTTTGAGTCGTATTTTGGGGTGCATTCATTTGCCATTTTTTCAATTGGGCATCTGCGGCATCATAAAGCCAGATTTCAGAACGGTCTGAAACGGTGATTGCCGATACTTGTTGAATGCCCATATCATACAACGCGTGTTTACTTGCAATGGTTAATTGTTTATCCAAAAGTGTAATTTGTTGATAATCATCATAATACAACACAATTTGAAATGGATTTTCAACTAATACGGATTTCAAATGTCCTGCTTTTTTATCTGAAAAACGGGCGGTGATATTGCCTAATGTGTCATAACGCAATAATTCATTATCGTTGGTGACAACATAGATATTGTATAACGCATCAGTCGTAAAATATTGACAATCAACACTTTCAATCGTATGCAGGAGCGATTGCGCCGTTATAAAATGCCAATAATGGAAGCAGAGGAATCCTAAAAGGGCTGTTTTTTTCATAGTGAAAAAGGCTTTTGAAGCTTAACAATTGAAATGCTATTTAGGTTTCATTTCTAAAAAAAACTTGGTCGTCGGGAAATTTATTCCCTGCGATTTGCGGGAAATAAATTTCCCGACTACTTAGGACTTAAAAATAGTCAAATTGACTATTAAAAATTGATTTTAATGGGGTTAATTTTGCGCATTTATAGCAACAACAGCTATCTGCGATACTCCCAAAAGAGTATGCAAAGCAATCAACTTCATTATTTAAACAACAAAGTATGTATTTAAAAAACTTTTTGTACACATGTGTAATCCTTTCTTGCCTAAGTAGTTGTGGCAATGAAAGTAATAAACAGATTACAAAACCTGCAACGGCAGGTACGCTTTATTTTGGGGGCAAAATTTTGACGATGGAAGGCGATGCTCCAAACTATGTGGAAGCGGTCATCGTGAAAGATGGTAAAATCTTGTTCGCAGGCACCAAAGCGGAAGCCGACCAATTGAAAGAACCAGAAATGGCTACGTACAACTTGGAAGGCTCCACGATGTTACCGGGTTTCGTAGATGGGCATAGCCATTTTTCGGAAATTGG
>JBDLWG010000206.1:0-26727 GCA_039804385.1 Bacteroidota bacterium | reverse complement strand
TTTTAAAAACAATAAATTTAAAATTGATGAATCGTGGTATCTACTGGTAACTTCGGAAATCTTTTTTCGCCTAAAAAAGAGGGGGCGGAGAGAAATGAGTTTGTTTTTTTTGATTTTTTGAAAAAAAATCAAAAAAAACAAACTCATTTCTCTCCAGCCCCTCTTTTTTAGGCGCAAAAAAGATATCCGAAGTTCCCAGTACTTTACAAATTCATCATTCATCATTCATCATTTCCTAAACCAATGTATATCAGTCAATTAAAAATTAAAAATTTTAAATCTTTTGAAGAGGTTACGTTGCAATTCATGCCGAAAGTCAATGTATTGACGGGTGTGAACAATGCGGGCAAAACCACTATTTTAGAAGCGATTGCATTGTGGCACGAGTGTTATCAAAAATTGATTCGGCGGGCAAAGACTGCTGTTAAAGGTAAATATCGAAGTGGTGCATACACGCTTGGTACGACAAATGCAACTTATTTTTCATATCAAGAAATTACAAGTGTTCGCAGCCCCAATTATGAGGATCTTTTTTATAATTTGCGTTTGGATTCCAATTATCCTATCGTGATTACGGCAACTTTGCGTTCGGAAAACGGGGATATATTAGAAATTCCATTACTTTTAGGTAAAGCGGATGGGAAGAATTATAAAATGCTTTGTGACAATTTTACCAATTTTAATTTTGAACGATTTAATGACCCGACTTTTTTGAAAGACCCTGAAGCGGGGATTCAATTGTCGTATGCGGCTCCGATAGCGAATTTATTACCAACGGAAGAGCGTCAAATGGGGGCTAAAATTAAATATCAAAAACAATCTCGTGCGGCAGCGAGTGTTTTCAGAAATCGAATTGAACAAATTTATAATCGAAAAAATGGTGATTTTGAACGGTTTACACAAGAATTAAAATTTATATTAAATAACAACACTTTTGATATTCATTTTCGGTTTGAAACCGATATTTACAATTTGTTTGAAATTGTCAAAATTAAAATTGGGCGGGAAGATTTTAAAGATATTTCGTTATTGGGTAGCGGGACGCTTCAAATTATTGAGATTTTATTATCGCTTTTTGAGGATAAAAAAGATTTAAATTTAATATTATTGGACGAACCCGATAGTCATATTCATCATTTGTTGCAAACAAGATTGCTAACAACCATTGAAAAGTTTGCCGTAACTGCACAAATTTTCCTAACAACGCATAATGAAGCATTGATTCGGAATGCAAAACCTGAATATGTGTTTCACATTGAACAACAATCGATTGCACAGTATCAGCCGATTGTCAAGCAACCACTTGGGACGGTCAAAAAAGGATTCCAACCTAATGCCGTTTCTCCAATTATTCTTGAATTGACAGGTAATAATTCATTGGATTTTGTGCATGCGTTGGAAGCCGATAAATTGATTTTAGTGGAAGGCATAGATGACGCGTTTCGGATTCAAAAATTGTTATCTTTTAAAATTGGGGATGCTCAAAAATATGCTTTTTGGGTCGCGGATGGTGTTGGTTCGTATTTTTCGCGCATTGGTTTCTTGAAAGAAATGTTTAAAACGATTAAAAATCGGCAAAATCTGTGGTCAAAATCGGTTTTAATTATAGATAAAGATGATATGAGTGATGCGCAACGAGTGAAATTGATAAAAGGTTTTAATGACAAATTGGGCATTAAAAGTCATGTTTGGGATTCCTATAATTTTGAAAGTATTTTGTTGTCCGATTTAGAGAAATTATCAAAATTATTGTTTGATTATACGTTGATTCACAGTCATTTAGACACCAAACCAACCCTTGCGACCCTTCAAAAAAGATTGCATGAAGCTGTTGAAAAAGCGATTGTGCAATTGCAATTGATTTATGAAAATAATACGGAATTAGATAATATTTGGGGGAAATGGAAAAGCCGTCGAGCATTATTTTGTAATCGGCAATTGGGCATTAACTTATTAGATATTTTTGAAGAAGATAAAGATTTGAAAATGAATCTGTTGAATTATTATAGAACCTGTTTGAATCACCGAGATTTTCATAAAATTTGTCGAAAACCGCAGATTGAGAAAATTATTGCGACTGTTTTGGAGTCAGAAGGTATTTCATTTGCATTGGACAACGATTTTGACGCGCTCTTTGATTTAATGAAAGACGTTTTTAATAAATATGATTTTGTTTTAAGCATTTAAGGCGGTATGCATTTTCACAAAACAATTTCTATATTTTCTTGTTTTAAATGCGTTCTTGAAACGTTTCAATGTGCTAACTCATTGAAAATCAATTTCATACATCCTAACCTATTGTACAATGAAAGACAAAAAAAAACAAAGCCATAAGCTCACCACCGCTTCTGGCAAGCCGTATGTTGAGAATGAAAACTCGATGAGTATGGGCGCACGCGGACCGTTATTGTTGCAAGATTTCATCCTGCACGAAAAAATGGCGCATTTCAATCGCGAACGCATCCCAGAACGGGTGGTACACGCAAAAGGGGCAGGAGCTTTTGGAACTTTTACCGTGACGCACGACATTTCTAAATACACGCGGGCGAAACTTTTCAACAAAATTGGCAAGCAAACCAAACTTTTCTTGCGCTTTTCCACCGTCGGTGGCGAAAAAGGAAGTGCGGATACCGAAAGAGACCCAAGAGGTTTTGCGGTGAAATTTTATACCGAAGATGGCAATTGGGATTTGGTAGGCAATAATACGCCTGTTTTTTTCATCAAAGACCCTAAAAAATTCTCGGATTTCATCCACACGCAGAAAAGAGACCCGCGCACGAATTGCAAAAGCCCAACCATGATGTGGGATTATTGGAGTTTGAATCCTGAAAGTTTGCATCAAGTGATGATTTTGATGAGCGATAGGGGAACACCTGTGGGTTATCGTCATATGAATGGCTATGGTTCTCATACGTTTAGCATGATTAATGCAGAAAATGAATTGGTTTGGGTCAAATTCCATTTCAAGACCTTGCAAGATATTAAAAATTTTACAGATGGGGAAGCCGCAGACTTGAAAAGCAAAGATGCTGATTTCGCACAGCGCGATTTAGTCGAAGCCATTGATAAAAAAGATTTCCCGAAATGGGCGGTCAAAATCCAAGTGATGACGGAAGACCAAGCTACAAAATTCCGTTTCAACCCGTTTGACTTGACAAAAATTTGGCCGCATGGCGATTTTCCATTGATAGATGTGGGCGTTTTGGAATTGAATCAGATTCCCAAAAATTATTTTGCCGATGTGGAGCAATCTGCTTTTGCACCTGCGCATGTGGTGGATGGGATTGGCTATTCGCCCGATAAGATGTTGCAAGGCAGATTATTGTCCTATCCTGATGCGCATCGCTATCGATTGGGGGCGAATTATGAGCAAATTCCGGTGAATCGCTGTCCGTATATGGTGGCGAATCATCAACGCGATGGACTGATGCGCGTTGATGGCAATGGGGAAGATGCACCGAATTATTTTCCAAATAGTTTTGATGATATTGAGGTGGACCCAAGTTACAAAGAACCTGCGATGCATTTGCAAAGTTCCGTAGCCGATTGGTATGACCGCAATGGCGCGAATGACAATGACCATTATACACAACCTGGTTTATTATTCAACAAAGCGATGAATGATTATGACCGCCATAATTTGGTTTCCAACATCGTTGGAGCCATGAGTGGGATTTCTGGCAAGAAAAAAGAATTGATTGTCAATCGGCAATTATGTCATTTTTTTAGGGCAGATGTGAAGTTGGGAATGGCGATTGCCAAAGGCTTAGGCGTTGATATTGAGGCAGTTATGAAAAGTATGAAGCATGATGTCGTGTCTGCTTAGTTTCCAAAAGCACTTGGTAGCTGGGAAATAAATTTCCTAACGACCAAGTGCTTTTCGCAATTTTGATGATGTAGATATACTTTGCGTCGAATGGTTTTGCGAGACAATGGATGAATGGATGTACGGATTCAACGGATTTCACGGATGGGTACGGATTTTTTTGAAAAAATCTGTACCCATCCGTGAAATCCGTTGAATCCGTACATCCATTGTCTCGCAAAACCATCGTGCGTAAAGTATATATTTTAAAACGCATAACTCATCAAGCAGGCTTTGCACAAACACCCGCGATATTGGTTTTTCAACATCTCCAAAGTGCGGGTTGGGACGCGCATATTGGACTCATTGCACCAGCAGGTTTTGTCACCATAACAAAACAATGCCGTTCCACATTTGGCGCAACCTGATGTAAATGTATCCGATGTTTCAAAGATTGCCCAATCCACCAATCCACCCAAAGGCGGATTTTGTTTGTAAATGCGCACTTTTACACTTTTTATTTTGGAGAATTGTCGTTTACACCCAACAATAATTTTGTACGCAATGGATTCCAATAATTTATTGGGTTTGCGCATTTCGATGGCGACAATCTCATAAATGGTTTCATAATTAATGGTTTTTGAAATATTATCCGAAGCGGCGGCGGCATTAGAATCCTTGCCATCCGTTTCGATTTCCACATCGACTTTATAATTCGTACCAATAATTTGTTCTTCTGGATGTACGCCGTGATAAGCGTAAAATTGCATGCCTTGTAAAGCGATCATAATTGTAATGGATGGTTATCGAAGTAATAAAAAAGTACCATTTTCAGACACGGGCGACCCATTTTTTTGCGCCAAGCGTATCATATACGTGTAAATGCCTTGCGGCAAACCTGCACCGTCCCAACCAATCATTGGATTCGTGGTTTCAAAAAGGCGTTGTCCCCATCTGTCAAAAATGCTCATTTGATAGGTTGTCAAATTCGATTCAAAGGCAACTAAGGGTTTAAATTCTGGATTTTTGCCATTCGGCGTGAACGCATTCGGAACAAAAATATGCACATATTGGTTCACACAAGTCCGATTCGACTTGGAAACCGCTTTTTCGATATTCCCGTCATAATTCCGATATTCGTATTGCGCCGTCACCACATAACAAACTTCGGGTTCATCGGGTTTCACCACATCTTCAAATTCAAAAATATTAGCAAGCAATAAGCCACCCGCAGCCGCCGTAATCCCTTGCACCGTCCGATAAACTTGATAATTGGTAATGCGTCCGCCTTCCAATTCAAACGGTGTCCAATTCAATTTATTGACATTTTTAGGTTCGGGGCCGCCCTTTAAAAGAATGGTTTTAGCGTAATTAGATATTCTTAAAGTATCACATTCGTCTTGCGATTGTATTTTATACGAATAGGATTTTTTACTTGCATCCACCGTCGTATCCGTCAAAGTCCCATCATCATCCAATGGACGCGCCTGCTTGCGCCGAAACGCTATTGCCCCATCTCGCCAAACGCGAACGGTATCAACTTTCGCATCCTGATTCCAAGACCAAATCAATTCCACATGATTGTTTTGTGTAACATTTATATTCTTCAAAGACAATCGTTTAATGGGTTGAATCACGGCTGCTGTCAAAGAAAGGTCATTGGATTTGACCGTCAAATTGGTGAAATTTTGAATCGTTTTGATGGAAAAAACAAGGCGTTCCCCATTGTTCACACCCGTATAAGTAAACGCCGTATCGGTCGAACCCAAACTCCGATACAAATACGGCAATCGCCCATTGACGCTGACCCAAACTTCATGCCTACCAATCTGATTTGCCCAATTTTGATATAATTGCCATTTTAATCGAACCGATTGTTCACATTTTTGTTGAGTTGCCTGCAAAAAAAGGGTTTGATGCGGCACATCAAACAAACTGGTTGTCCCACACGCGTCCATTGCCAACACTTGATAACCTTCCGATTGGGTCTGCGGCATCGCCCGCAAATCCACATAACGCACCGAATCCCGACTCCGAACCGTGTCAATCGGAATCCAACCAATATTCGTATTGCGATAAATAATATATCCAGCAACTTGTGGAGCCGTATTGCGCCGCCAGCGAATCTCCACTTGATTGCCCGTCAAGACCGAAACCGCCGAAATGGGCGTAATACTGGGTGGAAAATTCGTAACTGTATCCGATTGTCGGCGGGCGAGATTGGGGCAATTGAAATTGCTTTCCATGTAAAAATACCATGCACCGCCCAATACGTTATTAAAAAAATATTTATTTTGAGTCGGATTATTGACGGTTGATAAAATCGTGTAAGGACCCGCAATATTGCGCGAATAGTAAATCAAATGACTGACAAAAGCCCCACACGCGTTGACAGGCGGAGTCCAAAGCAACGTATCTTGCTTGATGCACCGCAAAATAGGCGGCGCAATTTGAGCTTTTGCGACAGAGGTGCAGAGCAAACCAATGATAAGTATTCGCAACATATTGAATTTCAATTATTTATAATTTTCAAAAGAGGATTCATATAGCAAAACGCCGCCGCCGCCACCAAAAGTATATCAACCCAAAAATCCCCAACATCGTTAAAGGCAAAACAATATTCACACATTGATAAAATAAAGCATATTTCTTAGCGCGCACCGTGTCCAACATCCGCAATTTAATATCTTTGGTGCGCGCTTGAATGATGCCTTTATCATCCGACATGTATTCAATGGCGTTTAATAAAAAATCTTTATTGGCAAATCTAAAATTTTCTATTTTGGAATAACCCAATGGCAAAATTTTATTTGTTTTTGGGTCAAATTCATTGCGGGCAATATCGCCATCTGCAACCACTAACATTTTAGTTGAAACGCTGCTTGGTTTAAACTCTGTTTTTAATTGTTGCAAACCTGCGGACATTTCTTGGGTCACGCGATTTTCGTACAACGATGGAAATTGTCCTTCCAACATCAACGCTAACGGTTGATTGCCTTGATTAAATTTCTCAGCTTGTTCCTGTTGTTGATACCGCAAAATGTCGAACGTCAATTCAGTCGGCGCGAATTGCAAACGGCTGTTCGCCGAAGAACGCAATAAGACTTGTCGGGTCAAAGGCGTTTTCACCCGAGATGTGGTATCAATGTTAGATGGATATTGTAATTGCATGGCACTCAATCCTTTCACGACAGGATGCGTCGAATTGGGTGCAACCACAGGTAGGTAATACCAACGAAATTTCTCCCGCTGATCCACATTGCCTTCCCGTCCAATGGCTAATTCGATTTTGCCGCACTGCATATCCGCGACTAAATTGGAATTAATTTTAAAACCATATTTAAAAAATTGGTCTTCAAGGTTTAAGGGATATTCGACAGGGATTTGCTTGCCCGTTTGCTGCATCGCATCCGTCGAAGCATTCAATTTATCAATCAACCAAATCACCTTGCCGCCATTCATCACATATTGGTCAATCAAAAATTTATGTTTTTCAGAAAACGCTTTTTTGGGTTTGGCAACAATCAAAACATCAATTTTCGCACCCATGAGCGAATCGCCGCGTTTGTTCGCGGGCAATGTATAAACCGAATCCAAATCAATGCGCCCTGTATCATAAAATTGTCGTAGATTTTGTTCCAAATCGGCTGTTTCACCTGCGATTAATTCATCATGTCCTTTCGTAAACACAATGTTAGGTTTGTCATTCGACAACAATTTTTGAATCGCGTTGGAAAATTTATATTCCAATAAACTGACCGAATTGTTCAAAATCACCTCTTTCGGCATGCCGGGAACATCACTTTCGAGCAAATTGACCGTCATAGAGCGATTTTTATAATTCACAATCGCAAACGGATAGATGAGCCGTTCACTTTTTTGGTCATTATCCATCAACCGCAAATTGACAGGACGAATGCCAACTTCCGCTAAGGCTTTGCGCCGTTCATTGATTTCCGCGACCGTTCCAAGTGCAGGGTCTTCAAATTGAAAATCAATTTTGGGATTGATATTATGAAAATCCGACAATAGTTCCTGTGTTGCACTGCGCAATCGCTTGAAACCTGCGGGGAATTTGCCATCTAACAAGACACGCACGAAAACCGTTTCATCCAAATTTTGGAGTTGCGTAACCGTAGGCGTTGTTAAAGTAAATCTTTTTTCTTCGGTTAGGTCAATATGCTTATTGAAAAAAGTAGCTAAAACATTGATTATCAATAAAATAGCCGCAACTAAAAAAACAGTCAACCAAGATTGATATTTTCTCATAAAAATATTTTTAGCAATTTTTTTAAACATATAGGACACATAGGGAACATAGAACACATAGGGGCAATCTTTATTTTCGTTTCATGGATGCTCTAAAATATTGAAAAAAGACATAGGAGCGATTGCCCCTATGTTTCCTAATATCCCTTATGTGTCCTATGTGTTGAAAATATTAGTTTCCGAAAATGAAACTAATTTGCGCACTCATATTATTATCTTTCGTATCGCGCAATACATATTTTCGATTTGCATCCAAAGAGGATTGCAAGCGATGCACCGCATTATTCGTCACATCGGTCATACCGTAATTGACCCGCGCCATCGCCGTCAACCCAGAACGCATCCGATAACTCACGCCCGCCGACACACCATAATCCCAGCGATTCCACAAATAGCCATTTGCCGTACCGCGTGCATAATACGCGCCCAACGAAGTAGGATTTTTTACAATATGAATGCCTTCTGTAAACAAAATTTTATTAGTGGTCACATCCGCTTTATCATCCGCCGCACTCAAATAATTGTAATCAATCCCCCCATTATAATCTGGAACGCTCGTTCCCGACAACGTTTTCGCGTCTTTCAACGCCAATGCCCCATCCGATTTGGAACTGGCAAGGTACGCTACATAGCCGCCCGCATGCAATTCCCAATGATTCGTGACCTGAATATACGCCGTCAAAGGCAACTCTATATAACTATTTGAAAGATTCAAATTGTATTTTAATTGCCCTGTTGTGAGGATTGTTGTGCCGCTTTCAGACTTAAAGGGTTGAATACCAACACCTTCGTAACTATATTTCATGCCGCGCTGTGCATAATTGACTTCCAAACGCAAGCCAAATCTATCGGTGAAACCCCAGCGCAAAAGCAACCCGCCTTGCAATCCAGAATTGGGATTAAAGGTTTCGGGCGTTGCATTCGAGCCTGAAACCACTTCGGAAGTGCCGCGAATTTTAGCATAATTCAATCCGATTTGCATGCCGATACCTAATCCTTCTTGTGCAAAAAGAGCATTTACTGCCGCAGCGCATAAAAAAACCAGTATATGTTTCATATAGATGTTAATTTTTTAAAAACTAATGGATCACCGTAAAATCCAAATACTTATGCAATGCTTTTGGTATATGAATCCCTTCTGCGGTATTATTATTTTCCAACAAACACGCCATAATACGCGGCAATGCCAATGCCGAACCATTCAACGTATGTAATAAATGTACCTTATTATGGCTATCGCGGTAACGTGCTTTCATGCGATTGCTTTGAAACGTCTCGAAATTGGAGACCGAACTCACCTCCAACCACCGTTGTTGCGCCCCTGACCATGCTTCAAAATCGTACGTCATAGCTGCCGCACTGCCCATATCCCCGCTACACAACCGCAAAATTCGATACGGCAATTCCAATTTTTTCATCAATAAACAGACATGATCCAACATATCCATTAAAATCTTATAAGAATGGTCTGGATGTACAAATTGCACAATTTCAACCTTATCGAACTGATGTACGCGATTCAACCCGCGCACATGCGCCCCATACGAACCGGCTTCCCGTCGAAAACAAGGCGTATAACCCGTCATCCGAAGCGGCAAATCAAATTCTTTCGTAATCGTATCGCGCATTATATTCGTAATCGGCACTTCTGCCGTCGGAATCAAATACAAATCATCTTTGGTCACATGATACATTTGCCCTTCCTTATCGGGGATTTGCCCTGTGCCGCGCGCACTCGCCTCATTGACGAGCAACGGCGGTTGCACCTCCTCATAACCCGCTTTAGCCGCTTGGTCTAAGAAAAAATTGATTAAAGCCCGTTGCAATTTCGCCCCTTTTCCGCGATAAACGGGAAAACCCGCGCCTGTCAATTTGACACCCAATTTTAAATCAAACAAATTGTATTTTTCACCCAAATCCCAATGATTGGAAGGAGCCATTCCCGAAACCACAGGCGGTTTCGGCAACGATTTTTCCCAAGGTCGGAACACCTCATTTTGGTCTGCAGAAGTGCCATAGACCACCAAATCATGAGGCAAATTGGGCAAAGGCAATAATTGCTCCTCCAAAGCGGCGGTTGTTTCTGCCATCACCGCACTTGCCACTTTGACCCGTTCTTTTGCCGCCGCGACCTGTGGTTTGAGGGCTTCTGCTAACCCTTTTTTGCCCGATTTCATCAAAACACCCACTTCACGGGAAAGATTATTGACTTCAGCAGCCGCCTCATCATTGATAAGTTGAGCCGCTTTGCGTTTATCGTCCAATTCCAACACCTTGTTTAGAAGGACATCTATCTGTTCGGCAGTAAATTGCCGTTTTTTCAACCCTGCTCTGAGGCGTTCAGGTTGTTCTCGAAAAAAAGAAATTTGAAGCATAAGGCATTTGTGGTTTTTTGCAATTGCATTTTAAAAAAACAATACAAATGCAAACAATCAAACCGATTGATGTTACTAATGGTCCCCTAATTCGTCCAAAAAAAGTCTTGTACAGGGTATGAAAAAAAAAAAATTAATTTTTTGCAAAGATAGTATTTGCAATTCAAAATAAAAGTGTAATTTTGCATCATCAAAATAATGCACACCGTATTCGGACTTTCTTATCCTCGACGGACGCTTCGTTTCGTAACCGCATATTATGAATAGCTTCCACTTTGATAAAGCACGTCGTTCTACTTTGACAAAAGTTGGGTAATATTCAATCAAGAAAAAAAAATTCCAATACGGTTTTCATTGCAACGCACAGTTAAACAAAGCGTTGAGAACAACTTTCATCCGAGATTTTACAATCTTTTTTCAAACCGCGTCTATTTCCATTACAAAAATTTCCGAAAATTTATTGGAGAATTTTAAAAAAAGGAATGACATCGGCATCTTACTTGTGTATGTGTATTAATAATATTTTTTTATATTCCTAAGTATCTTGTAACCAAAGATTTACACATTTTTATTTAAAATAATTTAAATGTTTGAATCCATTTAATCAGGAATGCCCACAGCCGTTTCTCTACCCTTGTATCCTTTTAGTTCGTTATTGGAATGCACAGATTTGGAGAAGCTCCCCAAGCAGCGAAATCGCTCAAAACCTTATTTTTTTACATCAAAATTGTTAAAACAAATTATTAAAATCGTTTTAGTGTCCTGTACTTCCCTGCATGCCCGATTGCGCCGAATCGTCTGATGAGACCATTCGCAGGTATTTTATTATAAAATAAAGTAACTATTAAAATATTGATAATCAATGGCTTCTGAGAATAATACCCAAGCTGATGACCAAACACCTATTTACCAATCACGGACAGTTTTAAAAAAAACAACAAAATTTTCACCGACCAATTATGTATGATATTTTGCAGTTGAACGAAATGCTCTTACAAGAGCTGCGAGAAGTAGCCGAAAAATTGGGGATTTCCGATTTCCGAAAAATGACGAAAAAGGATCTTATTTACCAAATTTTGGATGCTCAGGCGGTCTCCTCCGACAAAAAGACGAAACAACCTGAGTTACTCGTCGAAGACAATAATCCTTATGAGAAAAATTCTTTAAAAATGGCTCTTGGAAAATCTCCTTTTGATAACAGGGACAGAGACAAGGATAAGGACAAAGATGCAAGTCGCCGTCCGCGCCTTACGCGCCCCACTTCGGGCCCTACGAGTGGCCCCTCTCCACTCAATATGCCGCAGTTGAACACGAAAAATGACCGCGATAAGCGTTTTAAAATGAAAGAGGATACCGATCCTTTTAATTCTGAATTGTTTACGAATCATATTGCGCTCTCAAGTGTGCCGCCTACGCCGCCGCAATCTATGCCTATGGATGATATTCCAGAAGCGTTAATGGGCGATTTCGGACCCGATAATGATGATGACGATGATGGATACATCAATCCTGCGTTGATTGATGAGGATATTCCATCGCCCGATGATGATTTTGACTTTTTACCACCGATTACGGATAGAAATCGGGATAAACGCCGCCGTCAACATGATGAGGACGGGCAACCCAAATTTAATATTGATTTGGATGGCGTGATTGAAGGGGAAGGGGTATTGGAAATGATGCAGGATGGCTATGGTTTTTTGCGTTCTGCGGATTACAATTATTTGACTTCGCCCGATGATATTTACGTTTCGCCGTCTCAGATAAAACTTTTTGGTTTAAAAACAGGCGATGCAGTGCGCGGTGCGATTCGCCCGCCGAAAGAAGGGGAGAAATATTTTGCCTTACTTAAAGTATCCAGAATCAATGGTTTAGACCCAAAAGATGTGCGCGACAGGGTTCCTTTTGATTATCTAACGCCGTTGTTTCCAAACGAAAAGTTTAAATTAACAACCGACCCGAAAGGACGTGATATTGCGGCTCGATTGATTGATTTGTTTACACCGATTGGAAAAGGACAGCGCGGTTTGATTGTGGCGCAACCGAAAACGGGGAAAACGTTTTTATTGAAAGACCTTGCCAATGCGATTTCTAAAAATCATCCTGAATGTTATATGATTGTCCTCTTGATTGATGAGCGTCCAGAGGAGGTTACGGATATGAAGCGTTCTGTGAAAGCGGAAGTGGTGGCTTCGACTTTTGATGAAGCGGCTGAAAACCATGTGCGCGTAGCCAATATTGTGTTGGAAAAAGCGAAACGGATGGTCGAATCGGGACATGATGTGGTGATTTTATTGGATTCGATTACGCGTTTGGCGCGGGCGTATAATACGGTAGCTCCTGCATCGGGCAAAGTTTTGTCGGGTGGTGTGGAAGCAAATGCCCTTCAAAAACCCAAAAAATTCTTTGGTGCGGCTCGAAAAATCGAAAATGGTGGTTCTTTAACGATTTTGGCGACGGCTTTGATTGATACAGGGTCGAAAATGGACAGTGTTATCTTCGAGGAATTTAAAGGAACGGGTAATATGGAATTGCAATTGGATAGAAGTTTGTCGAACAAACGCTTGTATCCTGCGATTGACCTTATCAAATCCAGTACGCGCCGCGATGATTTGTTGCTCGACCGCGATACAATTCAACGGATGTTCTTACTCCGCAACCATCTTGCGGATATGAAACCCGAAGAAGCCCTCGAATTTATGATGAAACACATCCAACATACAACGCGCAATGAAGAATTTTTAAATTCGATGAATAGTCGATAAATATAATATGTGTTATAAATGGGAACGCGGATGACGCGGATTGAACGGATTTTTACGGATTTTTTATTCTTTATTGTATAAAAATAAAAAATCCGTGAAAATACGCCCAATCTGCGTTCCAATAAGTAGTCGCGCCGTAATAAGCTATCAAAAAGAAACGCGCCAACGTCGGCGAGGTTGCAACCTCGCCGACGTTAATATATCGACGTTAATATATTGATTATCAACTATTTACATTATGATAGCTTATTTCGTTACGACTACTTAGTATCCAAATTCGTTATTCTACAAAATGAAATATCGTTCCTTCCGAACCCGCTATCCAACCTGCCCCGTCTCGCACGAAAATACTATGCAAATTGCGTTTGGGCAATCCCGTCATCACCTGCCAATCTGCCCCGCCATTGCTCGTGCGCCAACACAATCCGCCTTCCCCAACAATATATCCGTGATGCACATCCGTAAAAAAAACGTTCAAAAACGGTTGATTAGAAGTGCCTAAGGCTTCGCTATCGCGCAATTTGACCCAAGAAATCCCACCATCGGTCGTTTTCGCAATCGTCCCTGATGAACCAACGGTGTAACCAATTTGCGTATTTGGAAAGCAGACCGAGCGAAAAAAATCACCTTTGATGGCGTTCCGAACCCACGTTTTGCCCCGATTCGAGGAACGCAAAACCGTCCCATAACCCACTGCATGTACAGTTGAATCATCCGAAAAACAAACAGATGATAATTCTTGTTTAAATGTATCTAATTGAATTACATTGAAATTGGTATCCAATCGCGCAATTCTCCCATCTTGCCAACCTTGCCCGCCGACGATAATCCCATGCTTATCTTGCCAAAAAGCGACATCGCGCCAAGTATGCCACCAAGTATGGCGCATTTCCATAAAATGCGTATCTTGCGGGCGCATCCGAAAGAGGTATCCATTGAAACTCAATGCAAAAATCGACCCTTCCGCGCTCACGCCGCAACCGAAAAAGGTTTGCAATTTGGAAGCGGTATCAATGCTTTGCCAAGTATTACCACCGTCTGCGGTTTTGAGGAGGATCGATTGATACCAAGTATTGCCGCCTGTCGCAATCCCATTTTGTGCGTCTCGAAAATGGATATTGTTTAATTCAAGATTCGTGTGCGTGACTTGTTCAGTCCATTGTAGTGCCATTTTTTCTTTGCCACAGGCGCATAAAAACAAATAAAATAAGGTTACTGCGCTAAAAACAATATTTTTAGGATTCATCATTGCAAAATCATTTTTAAGGTAATGTTTTGAATTAGGATTTTTAGGATTTAAAGGATTCAAAGGATTGAAAACTCAATCCTTTGAATCCTAAAAATCCTAATTCAAAACATTAAAAACGCGACAAAAATAATGTTTAAACATTGGAATCTTTTCTTTTTTTTAATAAGCTATCAACTCGCAGGCGGGCAAATCCCCAAAGGTTTTTCCCTTGAACCAACGATACACATCGGGAAAGTCTTGAAACATACGTCCAAATTGACTTTTGAAGTACCGCCTATCAGCATGGGCGCGGAATTGCATTATAATTATCAACGATATGGCAAAGCGGCTTGGCATGAAAGACAAAATTATCCCTTGTTAGGCGCGTCTTTTTTGTATTATAATTTTGGAGACCCGTCTGTTTTAGGGACAGGTTTGGCATTGTATCCGACCTTGAATTTAAAAATGTTTTCCTATAAAACGCTGCGTGCCGATATGGTGATTGGTTCTGGAGTAGGCTGGGTTTCGCGCCCGTACAATACATTGACCAATCCGTTGAATAACGCAGTCGGTTCGCATTGGAATAATTTGACTCAATTTAAATGGATAGCGACATTACCATTGAACGCCCATTGGAAAAGTTTTGGCGGGTTCAGTTTTAGCCATTTTTCCAACGGTTCGCGGCAATTGCCCAACTATGGTATCAACCTTATTGCTGCCAATGCAGGCGTTCAATATACACCAAATCCTTTGACATCTAATGATTTTATACATCATAATTCCTTGAATGATAAAGTAATACGTCATTGGGGCATTCAAATCAAAAGTGATATAGCTTGGGTTGCATCGCAATTGCCCGATGGCCCCAAATACCCGATTTACATCGAAACGATTGCAGGGATGTATGAGCGCAACCCGAGTACGCGCTGGTATGTGGGCATGGATTATGAGCAAAATCGGGCAGTATATGAATTTAGTTTACATGCGTTAAATGTACATACGGCGGCAGAGGCGCGTTTGGAAGCCACCCGATTCGCCCCTTTTTTGGCGCACGAACAATGGTTTGGCAACACGAGCATTTATTTACAAACAGGTACGTATGTGGGCAATTTTTATACGAAACCGGGTGCATGGTTCAATAAATTGGGTTTACGGTATTACGCGCCGTCATGGAAAGGCATGCGCGCTTTCGGAGGCGTGTATCTCAAAGCCCACCGCTTCACCGCAGAATACGGCTCTATCGGCATGGGTTTGGATTGGAAACATTGATTTCACCACAAAAGTATTTTCAAATCATAATTGCTTTTGTGGTGAAAATCAATTGATTACGCATTACAAAAAAGAGCCGTTTCTGTTGGAAACCATCACAATAGTCAACACCAACAAAATGAAAAAGATGGCAAAATACATCATACAATAGCCTTTTTTACCGTAATTATTGTCAATCGGACTGTTACTGCTCATAATCTTAGAATAAAAATTTTTAAAAAAAATTGTTTAAAAAAGTTGGTTGGAATCAACCGCAAACGCGGTGCGAAATTACGGCGAAACCTTTGTTTGACCAAATGTTTTGATTTTATTTAAATCGAATCAAAATAAAATTTAAATTTGCAGCTTAAAAATTACAAAAATATGCGTCATCTGATTTGGATTCTTTGTTTTTCAATGCCTTTGTTTGCAATGGCAAATCCTGCTTTTCAAGAGGCTAATAATGATTATAAAAGTGGCAATTTTGCGCAAGCCACTCAAAAATATGAGGCTCTTTTGAAACAAAATACGGTTTCACCAGAATTATATTATAATCTTGGCAATGCGTATTTTAAACAAAATCAATTAGGTAAGTCGATTTTGAATTATGAACGCGCTTTATTATACGGGGCAAATGCGGATGTCGCGTATAACCTTAATTTGGTGCGCGATAAGGTGCAAAACGAGCCTGAGCAGATTCAAGCCTTCTTTTTACGGCGGTGGTGGGACGGTTTACGCCGTTTTATGTCGGTGGATGCTTGGAGTGTTTTGTCCTTATTGTTCCTTTGGACGGGCATTGCGGGCGGCTGCTTGTGGCTGTTAGCAGTGGCGCGCACCCAAAAAAAAGGCGGTTTTATCGCAGGAACCGTGTTATTACCACTGAGTTTAATCGCTTTTTTAGCAGCACGCAGCAATCGGGCTGCCTTGATGGACAGTAAAAGTGCGGTCGTCATGGTCGAAAATAGTATTGTGCGGAGTGCGCCCGACGAGTTAGGTTCTACCATAGAAACCTTGGGCGAAGGCGTAAAAGTCATCATTTTAGACAAAATCGGGAGTTGGTACAAAGTGCAATTGTCGAATGGGGAACAAGGTTGGCTCACTTTAAATCTTATCGAAAAAATATGAGTAATATCATCACAATCAAGGGTTTATCCGTTTCGTATGATAGAAAACGGGTTTTGACCAATCTTTTTTTAGACATTGAAGCAGGCAAATTATACGCAGTTGTTGGTCCAAATGGGGCAGGCAAATCCACTTTATTCGGTGCGATGTTGGGTTTAACCGCCCCGACTGCGGGCGATATTGCGTTTTGGGGAACCTCCATTCAGACACAACGTCAACGCGTTGCGTACATTCCTCAAAAAAATGATGTGGATTGGACGTTTCCCGCAACCGTTTGGGATATTGTGCAAACAGGGCGTTATCCTCATCAAAAAACGTTTTCATGGGACTTTTTTTTCAAATCATCCGCTCAACAAACGCAAAAAGAGCATGATAAAGCATTGACAATGAATGCTTTGCGCGAAGTTGGAATGGAACATTTGAAAGATAGGCAAATTGGAGAATTGTCGGGCGGTCAGCAACAACGCGTTTTTATTGCCCGCGCCTTGTGTCAACAAGCCGATATTTTCTTTTTGGATGAACCTTTTGTCGGAGTCGATGTGACGACCGAAGCTAAAATTTTCCAAATTTTGAAACGTTTGGCGGCGCAAGGGAAAACAATTTTAGTCGTTCACCACGATTTATCGACAGTTGAAGCCAATTTCGATAAAGTAATTTTGTTGAATCAACGATTGATTGCGGCAGGCGATGTGGCAACCGTTTTCAACAAAGAAAATATTTCCAAAGCCTATGGTGCGCAATTGAGCGTTTTGAATAAAATGGCAGAATAAAATAGGGTTTGAATTGCTCAACGAATTACGTCAATAAGTAGTTCAATTTAAAATATCGACCACAACGTTTGGAGGGTTTCAAACCCTCCAAACGTTATATTATATTGAAAATCAATACTTTATCATCTATAGTTTTTGGTCGATTTTTAAACTTCAACGACTTAGGTTGTTTTGAATCCATGATTGTATAAGCGTCGTTTCCAATTCCATTATTTCTGCAATCTGCTCAATCGTCCAAGATTTTAAATGATATAATTTTAAAACGGTATTCATGCGCTCCTGTGAGCGTCTTTCTATTTCTTTTTTTGCTTTTTCTTCAGCCTCCATTTGCGCTTTTTCTATTTCTTTTTGCGCTTTTTCTTTTTGGTTTTCAGCTTCCATTTGTGCCTTTTCAGCTTTCATTTCTGCCTTTTCAGTATTTTTTTGCGCTTTTCTCATTTCTGCTCGCGCTTTTTTAATTTCGGACAGAAATTTCAAACGCTGGTTTTCAAACTGAACGCGATAGTTTTCACCATTAAGGACTTCTGTAAAAATAAGGGCAAAATCCTCATAAGCCTGATTTAAAGAAAAAGTGGATGTCTTAGCCATGATATTATCAACTTTTAGTTTTAAAAAAATCATCAAAACGGGGTTTCAAATCATCGGGCAATTGCATGATTTGATGCACAAATATAAGCAATCGCATGATTTTTTCCAAATCAAAAGATGCAAGTCAGGCATAAAAAATGCCATGAAATCTTCAAAAAACTCGGTAATAATTGCTTTCCAAGTCCCATCGAAGTCAATTTCTGGAGCATCAAGGTTATTAAGATAACAAAAGTACATTTTTTCATACAATTGTGTACAGCTTAATACAACTTTTATACGAAAAGAGGTAATTGTCTAAGACGGTGGTTGGATCCAACGCCCTTCGGTATCTCAATCCCGAAGCCGCAAAGAGTCCGAACGCTTGTTTCCAATTCCCTACTGAATCCCGTGGAACATCTAAACCGAGCTGGTACATAGTGTCTACGTCCTGACTAAGGAGTGGTGGAAAAATCGAACTGCCTTTGGTATATTTTACAATGCCCCGCCGTGCGATTTCGAGGCTGGCACTAATGGGGTCATAATCGGCGTGTTGAATATTGCCAATAAACGAGCTGTATGCAGGGATAACCGATACGTTTTCAATGCCGAATGTATTACAATATTTTTGAATTAACTTTTGAGTTAATTCCCGATGCCATAGATTTTGGGTTTTACGATTCGCTTCCGAAGCCTTCTCATTCACGGTTTCAGGCTTAAACGCTAAATCTTCGCCCACAAACGTGGCAACTTTATAATGGGTTGCTAATCGAAACAGGTATTTCCAGAGTTCACACAATTCAAAACGCCGTTTGTGATTTTGAGCCACTTGGTCGGGGTCGGTGGAACTCAAACCCATTCGAGTATTTAAATTCGAGCAATCCAAAACGCCTTTATGAAGCACCTTTTGGGATGAGTCGGCTTGCGGTTCCACGACACAGAATCCAATGTGTTCGGGGTTCAAATCCACCGCTAAAAAGCGATTTTCAATTTTATTCGCTAATTTACGCCTTTTTTGGTCCGCCAAATACTGTTGAAACAAGATTTTCCGACCTTCGTTATCGGTTCGATCTAATTTTTTGGCCTCTTTTTTATAGTCGTTTGTTTTGAATTCATAGCCTGCTAACTTTTCTTCGTCATACGTCACCCAAACAAAGGATTCGGACAAGCGGACTGAAATCGGCAACGCCCCTAACCGCGTTTGCAATTGGTTTAAGGTTTTTTGCTGTTTTTTAGACGCATAAAATTCAATTTTTATTTGAGTCGCTGCATTCGGTTTGAAAATCATTTTTTGATTTTCAAAATCAAACTTAAATTTGCGATTGCTTTTTTGGGGGGCTTCGCCCACACTATAAATCGGCAAAACGCGCTGTTCTTGATACGTTGTTTTGAGTTGTGCAATTTCAGCTTTATTTGGTGCTGAATCATTGGACAAAAAGGAAATCCGACGTAAGGTGTTTAAACCGCCAAACGTAATGCGTTTGCCTTGTCGAGATTTCAGATACGCCATCGTTCGATGCAAGCGAAACGTTTTTCGATTCCCTTTTCGCCCTTCCGTTTTGGTTTCGCTTAATTCGTTTTCAATCCGTTGAATTTGGTTCGCTTGTTTTTCTTGATGTGTTTTTTCTTGGGCTAATTTGGTTTGGACTTCGATGCCACAACTTTCATAAAACCAACTGTCCAAATGATATTTTGTTTGTAATCCCTTCTTAAAATTTTCATCTTTAAAAAGCTCGAAATTTGCATAAAGCTTCCGATACAAAAACGAGTAGTTCTTGCAAAAATCGGAAACGGGGGGCGAATTTTTTACTTTTAATTTTAGAGTTAACATAATCCGATGAAATTTTGTGCAAAGGTAATTCTTTTGGGGACTCCTTTCTTTCTTTTTTGAAGGAACGAGGCATTGTACATTATTGTATCAAATGGTATTTATGGGTACACAAAAAGCAGCTATTTTTACAATAACTTTTGATACCTTTTTTTTGTTTTGCTTCATAGTGTAATCGTAATGGTTTTTGATGGCACAAAGGTAATTCATCTCTTTTAAAATAAAGAATTTGTTTTGTCATATTTGTGTCATAATAAAACAATTATTTTATTATAATTCTTTATTTTTATAATTTATTGAAATTTTATATTGATTATATTGTCATAATTATTTTTAAATTTGTTTTAAAATGAAAATTGTTTTTATTTCGGATACGCATGGCAAACACGATAATTTGAAATTGCCTGCGGGCGATATGTTGATTCACGCAGGCGATGTGAGTGCGAAAGGCACTTTGCAACAAATGCAACTCTTTTTAGATTGGTTTGAAAAACAACCATTTACGTATAAAATTTTTATTGCAGGCAATCACGATTTTTTAGCAGAACGCGATTCACATCTTTTTGAATCCATGATTCCAAGCAATTGTATCTATTTGAAAAACAATGGAATAAGCATTGAAGGCATTCAAATTTGGGGTTCTCCTATAACGCCTTGGTTTTACAATTGGGCATTCAATGTGCATCGCGGCGCGGCAATTGCGCCTTATTGGGCACAAATCCCTGCGGATACCGATATTTTGGTCACACATGGCCCGCCTTATGGCATTTTGGATGAAACGGTGACAGGTTTTAAAGTGGGTTGCGAAGCATTAGCTCAAAAAATTCAAACCTTGAATTTGAAAATCCATGTTTTTGGGCATATTCATGAAGGTTATGGCGTGCAAAAAGTAGGCGAAACCACTTTTATCAATGCGAGTGTTTTGGATCTTAATTATAAATTGTCCAATTTGCCTGTGGTGCTGACGGTCTGAATTGCGAAAACGTGTAATTTTGGGTAATTCGATGGAATCGCGCCGATTGACCACCAAATTGATAACATAAATTGTGTCGCAACCAATCGCGGTATGTGCCATCCTAATTTGAAGCGGTGTCCCTAAAATAGGAACTGTTTTGAATCCGTTTTCATCAAAAAAGCCGTTCAAAAGCAATGAAATCTTCTTTTTTAATTCTTTTTTCGCTTTTTTTAAACGTTGCTTCGGCGCAAATCCTCACTGGTGCGAGCATTCGGTACGACGATGGTTTCGGCGAATGGCTGCTTTACACTGACATTGATGGGGAAGTCGGCACGTTGGAATCCACTTGGCGATTGCAAAATCGTTGGACGGATTGGAATTTTGGGGTGCGCCAAAAAAATGGAACGATTCGCGCCGTTTGGCAAGACCGAACCGACGAATGGGAATTGCGCGCACACGGCAAAACGGTCACGATGCGCCAAATATGGCGCAATGATGTCCGCGAATGGCGCATCAACGACGGTGCGATAACCGTTGATTTTAAAATGAAAAATCGAAACGACCCTTACGAATGGATCATGGATGACCCCAAATATGGCGTTTTTTATGCCGTCACCGAACAGCCGCAGGATGCCCGCGATTGGATGATTCAAGATGACACAGACGTAAGTGTTTCATTTCCAATGCGTTTGGCAATGTTATTCATCGCCTTGAATGTGGCTGCGCCCAAATATTAATTTTTAGGATTGAATTTTAAACGGCATGTTCGTTGGGAAATTTATTTCCCAACGAACATGCCGTTTAAAATTCAATCCAAGTTTAATCTCGTTTTTTACCATCGGTCATAAACCAAGTGGGTTCTTCATTTTTAGGGTCTCCATTATAATTAATCGTAATTTCATCACCCGCTTCGATGTATCGAACCGCTATAATATCAATGGTTTCGGCTTCAAAATCCATGAAATAATCGGCATTCGCAGGGCAAAAATGATTATATAATGAACCATAGCCTAAGGCGATGACCGAACGTTCACTGTCATCGCCCCATAAAAAATAATAATCATATAAAGTTGTCGTATCTAAAATCGTGGTTTCGCCCGTTTTGAGCAAAATCACAGGACAAATCTCAATTAAATCGCCTTTTTTAATGGACGTGCCTGCAAAAACGCCCCGCCCGCCCAATTTACTTGGGGCGACATAGATAGATGGATTACGCATAAAAATACTTTTTTTTATTTAAATCAAAACTTCAAATGCTTGACGGTCAATGAATTAGACATCAGTTGTTTCAAGGAGTCAATCCCAACACTCAAATGTAAATCGGAAAAACGGGCGGCATTTTTTTTATCGCCTTCATCCGTTTTGACCCCTTCTGGAATCATCGGAATATCTGAAACCAATAACAATGCACCCGCAGGAATATGGTTTTTAAACGCGACCGTAAAAATCGTAGCCGTTTCCATATCAATCGCCATGCAGCGCAATTCGCGCAAATATTCTTTGAAATCCTCTTTATGCTCCCACACGCGGCGGTTCGTCGTATAGACCGTTCCCGTCCAATAATCCTGTTCGTAATCGCGGATGGTGGTGGAAATGGCTTTTTGCAATGCAAAAGCAGGCAAAGCAGGTACTTCGGGCGGCATATAATCGTTGGAAGTGCCTTCTCCTCGAATGGCAGCAATCGGTAATATGAAGTCACCGACTTTATTTTTATCATGCCGCAACCCGCCGCATTTGCCCAAAAATAATACGCCTTTGACCTTAATCGCAGTCAATAAATCCATAATCGTTGCCGCATTCGGGCTGCCCATGCCGAAATTGATAATCGTAATATTATGCGCCGTCGCACTGAGCATGGAACGGTCTCGCCCGCGCACCTCGACTTGGAAGCGTTCCGCGAACATTTCGACATAATTGGAAAAATTGACTAAGATGATATATTGTCCAAACTCCGCCAATTTGGTGCCCGTGTATCGGGGCAACCAATTTTCTACAATTTGTTGTTTTGTTTTCATAATCCAATTTTTTAAATTGGATGCAAGATAAAACCGTTTTTGATTTTTTTTTGGAAGAAAAAAGATTCAAAGCAGGTTCTTTTGCTACATTTGCATCAAGGAATCAAAAATAAAAATTATTTCGTGTCAAAATTACTTAAAAATGGATAGATTTATCATAACAGTCAAATCTGCAAGTGCGGCTCAAGCCCTAAAAGCGTTCTTAGCAAGCATTGAAGATGTTGAAAATGTGCATCATATTTCGGATAATCTTGTGGAAAGTGGTGCCAATTTTACTAAAGGCGATTATAATGCTTTTGAAAAGCCATCTGATTTTGCGGGAATTTGGAAAAACAAGCCTAAAACAGATGCTAAAAAATTACGAAAACAAGCATGGAGTCGAAAAAAATAATTTTATGCGATACGAATATTTTCATTGGCTATTTTCATGGCGAAGAAAATATTATCAAAGAATTAGATTATCTTACATTTGACCGTTTGGCTATATCGGTCATTTCAGTGGCGGAAATTTATTATGGAATGCGCAAAAAAGAAGCCATTAGCACCCGCGAATTGGTGCGCAAATTTAATATTTTACACCTTGATAAGGAGATTTCTAAACTTTTTCTTCAATTGGTTTTAGGCTACAAAGACATGAAAGTGGGTGTTCCTGATGCTTTGATTGCCGCTACTGCTGTTGCTAATCAAGTCGAATTATTTACCTTAAATCGAAAAGATTTCGATTTTATAGATGGCATAAAGCTTTATAAACCAAGATTTTAGCACTTAATTCTAACAAAATTATCAAGCCAATTTCTTAAACCAAACAAAATCAATGGTTTTATTAAATCATAAATTTATTTTATTTATCGGTGTTTTGGGAGCGATGAGTTGTCGCCATACGCCGAAAGAGCCAGAAGCGGTCGCCCTTTCGCCCTATCAATCCCTCTGCATCCTTTCCAAAGCGGATGCTGCAGATGCGATTGTGGCAGATACCATTGAAAAATTTTTCGATAAGGTCAATCCGCTCGAAATGAGTATCCAAATGAAGCGCAATTATCCCGAAAATACGGAACGGGCTGCCATTTTGAAGGATTATAAAGCCTTTTTGCGCGAAGATGTGGATAGTTTTACCTATCAAGAAGGGCAAAAAATGACGCGCATCCTCCGAGAAGCCTGTCAACTTTACAATAAAATCGAACCAAAAGCCTTTCCGTTTCAAATCAAATTGATAAAAACACATGCCAAACATTATGGACAAGGGGTCTATTATACGCGTCAAAATGCGATTATCATTCCTGAACAGGATTTGAAATTGCCTGATGAGATGCTTTTGCAAACCATGTTACATGAAGTGGCGCACATTTATACGCGGTTGAATCCGAAAAAACAAGCGGAATTATTCCAATTAATTGGTTTTAGAAGACCCAAATCGCCCAATTTGGTTATTAGCGACTCGTTGTATAAACGGATTTTTTATAATCCTGATGGGATTGATTTGGCTTGGACAACCGATTTTACGATTGATGGCGCGAAAAATGCACAAGTCCTTGCTTTAATTTATTCAAAAGTAAATGTGTATCAACCTGATTTAAAAGACTTTATGGAGCATATGGGTTGGGGCTATTTTGAAACGCAGGCAACCGATAAAGGTTTGGAAATCATGACCATTGGACAAAGGCAACAAAGTACGCTGAATATGAAGGAATTGCCTATCCTGTTTTTGCAAAAATTCAATACCAATTATGTCATTCATCCCAATGAAATCATTGCGGATAATATCAAATTATTGGTGCTTTCGCAAAAAGACCCCCGCGTTTTAACGCCTTTGACGAATGAAGGAAGGGATTTGTTATTAAAAATCAAAGCCGTTTTAAACAAAACAGAGTAATTAACACCTTTCTTGAACCAGTTTCGGAAAATAATCATTGGTTTTCAATCCCGAAGGGATGATACTTTGGTAAAATAAGATACCAACCTGCCTCCACTCGGAGTCCCGAAGAGACGACACACTATTCCCAAAGTGCCGTCCCTTCGGGACTTTGGGTGGGATGCGGCAGCACATCGTGTTACCGAAGTATCATCCCTTCGGGATTGAAAATCAAAGACTTATGTATTCCGATGCTGCACGCTTATTAGTGTACATTTAGATTAAATATTTTTTTTAAATTTAGACATAACTTGTTGAATGACAGGTGGTTGTCTTTTGTAAAGGAACCAGTAGGCTGCCCAATTCAACAACAAAATCACCAACAAACCCACCAAAATATCACGCAGTTGAATCGGTCTATCCGCAATCAACGCCGCCGCCAAACCAAAACCTTCCACTACAAAAATGCGATTCCAATCCCAATCATTGTCATTTGAATGATTAAAATCCATATTTGATTCAGGCGCAGGTGCGATAACGCGCTCCGATACAGGCGCAATAATAGGTGATGAAACGGGTTTTTCCACCGTCGGCAAAGGCGGCAACTCCACAGCCGGGGCTATCAATGCTGCAAAAGAGGGAGTCATCTGCCGAATCGCGGGATAGGTTTCATCCAAATTCGCAAACAAATCGGCTGCCGTCAAGCCTGCTTTTTGGCGAACCAAATTCGATAAAACCCTGTCTTTCAATAGAATATCTTTTGCCAAACTCGCAAAATCGGCTTTTTCCGCAAACGGCAAATGTTCATAGGCTTGCGCACATTTGCCCAAAGCCGTTGCCAATCGCTCGCGCACGATTTCCACAGGCGATTCATCGCCCCAATCGGCCATCACCGATTGTTCTAATTGTTTAAACGCATTGCGATGAATGCGGCGTGTGATTTGTTCCGAAAGGTCAGGATGTGGACTATTCGTTTGATTATCAGTCGTTTGTGTATCCTCATTTTTATTCAAAAGATTCGTCACCAATTGGGCTAAACCAGTGGTTACACCTGCTTGTCGCTTCAATTTGCCCTGTTCGCTGATTTCAAACCAAGTGATAATCCCATCTCCTGTTAATTCATCTATACATTTTTTTAATAAAGTATCATCTTCTAAAACGGTGGCGCAAATCCGCCATTTTTCCAAACAATTGATAACACCGCGCCGTGTCGTTTCGGTATCGGATTGCGTTTTCAAACGGTCGTAATCGCGGTCGGTGCGCACAACCGCCCTTTTTGCAGCTTCCATCCGCGCCGTTTCAAGTCGGTCGGCTTGGATAGCAGGGTCTTCTTCTGCTTTTCGCAACGCTCGCCGCGCCATTTGCACTGCATCATAATTCATTTTTTTACATTCGGGCAAACTATCCAATTGCCCTTCTGCATCAATATCTAACCAAGTCAAAATCCCATTTGGATGTGGCAAACCCGTCAATTCTTGCAATATTTGCTCTGCAATCGCTTTGTTTTGAAACAAATCGTTTGCTTCTGTCCATGCGTCCAAACATTCCTTCACTTTAAATCGGGTTTCAGGATGCTGTGTATCTGCATTTTTGCGCCATTTTTGATAGTTTTTATCAATCGTTTCCAATTTTTCTTTGGCTTCCGTCAGTGTACGCGCTTGATTTGCCGCTTTTTGAATCTCATCTAATCGCGCTATAACCTCTTCTGTTTTGCCAGAGAACGTTGCAATTTGCTGTACTTCCGCCAATGCAGGATAATTATCCAACATTTTGCAGGCTTTATTGGTGGCTAATTGTCCTTTTAAATCCGTCGTCAACCACTTCAAGGAGTTGTCTCCCAACAATTCAGACAAGGCAAATTCGGAAAAACGGCGGTCTTCTCCATACAGAACCATCCCAATCCGCGCCGCCCGAATGCACCGAATCACCGATAA
>JBDLWG010000205.1:0-5133 GCA_039804385.1 Bacteroidota bacterium | reverse complement strand
TTTGCGTTTAAATAGGCACACCATTTTTTGCAAATATGTATCGAAATTTATTATTCAACTTATTGATAATCAACAGTTCTATCTTTGCTCAATCCCAACAAACGGTTGAAAATCTGATTCCCAATCCGAGTTTTGAGCAATTTGATAAACATCCTTTGGGTTGGTTTTATAAAGGCGCGGATTTTGACCGCGTGATGTCGTATTGGAAATCGCCTACGGGCGCGTCTCCTGATGCGTATAGTCCGAAGGTGCGGGTGCCGCCCGATTGGTTGGAGCAGGGTTTTGGGCAGGCGCATCCGCATACGGGGCAGGCGATGGCGGGCATCACGCTCTACGGCTGCGTTAACGGCAAACCGCATTGTCGGGAATATGTGCAAATTCAGTTGCGCGAACCTTTGGTGATGGGGCAAAGGTATGAGTTGCGGCTCTGGGCAAAGTCATTGGTGAGAGGGTTGCGTACGAACAATTTAGGTGCATTTTTCTCCGATGCCAAAATTGATGAACGGACGTTAACGGAAGTGCCTTTAGCTAAAATACCACAAATTAATTATACTGAAATCATTGATAATCAAGGGGAATGGATTGAATTAGTCGCTCAAATGAAAGCAACCTCAACGGCTGAATATTTGACTTTGGGCAATTTTTTCTTAGATACGGCAACCGCTAAACGCAATCCGAATCCTACTTTTGGGCAACCATTGAATTTTGCGTATTATCATTTAGACGATGTATCTTTGCGCAAAGTCGAGCCGATTTTGAATGTCTCTGTGCCGCTTGAGGATTGGTCGAAGATTCCATTGGAAAAAAATAAAATTATTTTGTTGAAAAACATTTACTTTGACACCGATAAAGCGGATTTGTTGCCGCGCTCGAATGCGGAATTAAACAAATTGTTGAAAATTATGGCGGATAATCCGACCTTGAAAATCGATGTGCGCGGACATACAGACAATCAAGGCGGAGCTGCGTACAATTTGCAATTGTCTAAAAAGCGGGCGCAACAAGTGGTTGATTTCCTAATAACGAGTGGTATTGCGCGGGAACGGATGCAATCCACTGGTTTCGGTGCAACGCAACCCTTGATTTCCAATGAGTTAGAATCAAATCGCCAATTGAATCGGCGTGTAGAATTTCAAATATTAGATTTTTGAATCAAGAATGAAGGATTCAAAAAGTAAGATACAACTAATCTTTAAAATAAAACAATTTATGTTATATCGTTTCCTTTTTCTGACCTTATTTACGGTTTGCTTTTCCGATTTGAAGGCGCAAAATGACCTCAAAATCGGCGAATGGCGTTCTTATCTGCCCTATCATTTCGCAATTGGAGTGGCACAAAGCGAGCAAGAGACGTATTATAGTACGCCTTGGTCGCTCATGTCGTTGCATAAAAAAGAATTTTCGACGCAGTTTTTTGATAAATCCACTGGTTTGAGCGATGTTTCTCCGCAAATTATTCAATATGCCAAAAATGCGAATCGCCTTTTGATTGCTTATGCCAATAGCAATATTGACTTGATGCAGGCGGATGGAACGGTTGAAAATTTGCCAGATATTAAAAATAATTCAAATATTATTGGAGATAAAGGTATTAAAAATATTGCTATTTTTGGAACGGATGCGTATTTTTCTTGCGGATTTGGGTTATCAAAGGTCGATTTGAAGCGGAAAGAGTTCGTTTTCACTACTTTTACGGGTGTGAAAGTCAATGCGACGGCAGTTTGGAATGGTGCATTGTACATGGCAACCGATAATGGCATTTACACGGTAGCTGATGATAATCGTTTAAATTTGCCTGATTTCAAGGTTTGGACGAAATTGGATAACGCCAAAGGTTTCCCAAATCGCTATCAATCCAAAGCGTTGACGGTTTTTAATAATCAATTATTGGCTGATGTGAATGATTCGCTGATGCAAATTTCGACTCGCCAAACACCGACTCGTTTTTATGCAGGCAACGATTCGTTTCGGATTCAATACTTGACGAGTGAAGGCGCAAATCTATTGTTGGGTTTGTATCCGACAGGCGGTTATAATGGTAAGTTGTTGATTTTCAATAAGAATAATAGTTTAAAAACCATTCAAGCGTGTGTGAATCGCCCGCTTTACGCCGTCGAAGATGCGCAAGAAAGGGTTTGGTTCGCAGATGAATATAATGGGATTCGGTTCACGAATGGCGGTGCAGCAGGTTGTAATACATGGGAATTTAACTCGCCGATTGCGCCGCAATGCACCGATATTTCGATTAGTTCGGACGATAAAGTGTATATTCCGCATGGCGGTTTGGTCGGTCCGAATCAAAATGCCTACAATCCAGAAGGTTTTGAAAGCCTGATAGATGGCAAATGGAAACAATATAATGGTGGTACTTTTCCGATTTTGCAAGCCAAAGATGCTCATAAAGATTGTTTGCGGACGGCGGTGCATCCACAATCGGGAAAATTGTATGTTGGAACCTACTTTGGCGGGTTGATTGAGATGGAAAAAGAACAAATTAAAAATGTTTTTAATGAAACTAATTCTACGATTCGGGGCGATGCAGGTTTTGCAGGCGCGAAACGGGTTGGCGGATTGGCTTTTGACAAAAATAATCACCTTTGGATTGCCAATACTGCCGCTTCCAATGCGATTGTGGTTTTGAAAAACGATGGACAATGGCGCACGATGCGCGAAGTGCCGTATCGACAATTGTTCAAAGTGGTGGTGGATAACAATAATTACAAATGGTTTATTGTCGCGGGCAGTGGCGGCGGCAATGGTGGACTTTTAGTCTATGATGAGGGCAAAAGTGTGGATGATACAGGCGATGACCGCTTCCGATATTTAGATAACTCATTGTTACCCAAGGACTTCCAAAATGCACAAATCAATTGTGCCGCAGTGGATTTGGATGGGCGCGTGTGGGTTGGCACGACTTCGGGCGTGACGTATTTTGAATGTTCCGACCCATTTAAAGATTGTGTTGGGCGCAAAGTCGTCTCTCGATTGAATGGAATTGATGAATATTTGTTGCGCGAAAAGGATGTTCGAGCGATTGCGGTGGATGGTGCGAATCGCAAATGGTTTGGTACGACAAGCGGTATTTTTGTGCAATCCGCTTCTGGAAGTGACGCAGTTGCCAAATATAATACGGAAAACTCCCCACTTTTGAGCAATTTTATTACGAATATGGCGATTAATCCCAATTCTGGGATGGTTTATATTGCTACGGATAAAGGTTTTATGTCGTTGCGCGGCGAAGCGACAGGCGGCGGTTTGATTCATAAACCGACTGCAACCGTGTTTCCAAATCCAGTGCGCCCTGATTATGATGGCGCGATTGCCATCAATGGTTTGGCGCGAGACGCATATGTTAAAATTGCAGATGTGAATGGAACGGTGGTTTTTGAAACGCAGGCATTGGGCGGACAAGCCGTCTGGGATGGCAAAGGCGCGGATGGACAGCGCGTGACGACAGGCGTTTATTGGGTGTTGTCTGCCAACCATAAAAATATAGAAGTAGCGGATGCAATTGTAGCTAAAATATTGGTAATCAAATGATTATGATTTTAAAACACATAGAACACATCGGTTGCATAGAACACATAGGAAACATCGGGTATATAGAACGTATCAAGTAAATAAAAAACATCGGGTACCTATATTGCAATACAATTGGAGCGCGGATGACACAAATTTTTTTGGAATTTTTCACGATTATTGTACTGAATTACCCCAAAAATCCGCACTCATCCGCCCAATCTGTGTCATCCGCGTTCCAATGGTACCCCAAAAACACCTGACACAAACGAATTTATAAAAAAAATCCCTATGTGTCCTATGTCCTCCTATATGTCCTCTGTGTTTTAAAAATCTAAAAAAATCCAATAAATCCACAAAATCCAACAAATCCAAGTTAAATTTTCCAAAAATCCGCTAAATTTGCAAACCAATCAGCAACACTAAACCTCATTCAGCTAAAAACCATTAAAAACCAACAATGGCAAAGAAAAATATTGCATTAGTAACAGGTGGCTATTCTAAAGAATCGGTCATTTCGCTGCTCAGTTCTGAAATCGTTGAGCAACATTTGGACAAAAAATTATACCAAGTGTATAAAATTATCGTTACCCGCGATAGGTGGTATCATCCCACAGGCAAGGGCGGGCGCACGATTACCGTCAATCGACATGATTTTTCCTTGCGTTCCGAAGGCGAAACGGTGCGTTTTGATGCCGTTTTATTGATGATTCATGGTACGCCGGGGGAAGATGGGAAAATGCAAGGCTATTTTGATATGTTGGACATTCCTTATACGTCTTGTGATGCACAGACTTCTGCCTTGACTTTCAACAAACGTTACACAGTGGCAACGGCTGCGTTTTCAGGAGTGAAAGTGGCAAAATCGCTCCATTTTTTCAAACAAGATACGATTCAAATCGATGAAATTTTGAAAAATTTAACTTTGCCCGTTTTCGTGAAACCCAATAACGGCGGTTCGAGTATCGGCATGAGCAAAGTAAACAAAAAAGAAGAATTGGCGACTGCCCTTGAAAAAGCCTTTCAAGAAGATGACCAAGTATTAGTAGAAGAATTTATACGGGGGCGCGAATTTACGATTGGCGTGATGCAAACGCGGGGCGAACTCATCGCGTTACCGATAACGGAGGTCAGTAGCAAAAAAGAATTTTTCGATTACGAAGCCAAATATACGTCTGGTTTGGCAACGGAAATCACGCCTGCGAAGATTGAACCTGCCAAAACGAAGGTGATTGAGGATTTGGCAAAACGGATTTACCAAATTTTTAACTGTCGCGGCGTTGTTCGCATTGATTTTATTTGGAATGAGGTCGATAATCAACCGTATATGTTGGAAATCAATACGGTTCCGGGACAATCCCAAAATAGCATTGTGCCGCAACAAGTGCGGGCATACGGGTGGACGATGAGCGATTTTTATACGCGATTGATAGAAGCCGTAGCTTCTTAGTTGGATACGATTGGAACACGGATGACACGGATTGGGCGGATTTTCACGGATTTTTTATTTTTATAAAAAATCCGTGAAAATCGGGATGTTTCATTTGGGAGAAAAAGAAGGTTCCACTTTGGTGGCAATGGATGTACGGATTTTCACGGATTAATACGGATTAG
>JBDLWG010000204.1:0-2971 GCA_039804385.1 Bacteroidota bacterium | reverse complement strand
TTTTCTACAAATGTTGCGGTGCTACGCACCTTGAAACGCGGGTTTGAATGCCGTTTTCTACAAATGTTGCGGTGCTACGCACCTTGAAATGCGGGTTTGAATGCTATTTTCTACAAATGTTGCGGTGCTACGCACCTTGAAACGCAGGTTTGAATGCCGTTTTCTACAAATGTTGCGGTGCTACGCACCTTGAAACGCGGGTTTGAATGCCGTTTTCTACAAATGTTGCGGTGCTATGCACCTTGAAACGCGGGTTTGAATGCCGTTTTTTACAAATATTGCGGTGCTACGCACCTTGAAAAAGAGGTGTAATGGACATGGTTTGAAATTATTTGTTCGGTATAAATAGTTGATAATCAATGTATTATAGAGAATGGAGGGTTTGAAACCCTCCATTCTCTGTTGTTAATGCTTGAACTTTAACAACGCCTATTCTAAACCGCTATCTCGCCCCGCATCAGCTTCGGTAATAAGCTATCGCGGAGGGTCGTGAGCGTTTGGGTTTCTTCGATATTGGCTTCGATGCGTTCAAAAAAAGGCGTTGCAACCTTATTAAATTTTGTTAAGGTATCATCAGAAGGCAATATTATTTCTAACCGATTTAAAATTTCAGTGGTTAAACTCGGAACCGCCGAACCAACGTTCATTGTGGCTAAATTCAAATCCTTCAATAGAAAAAATAAATACTTCCCATAAAACGGCTTCTTTAATTTGGTATAAAACATCGTATCCACCGACCAAAACGGTTTATTGAGATAAAACAAATTACTCAAGGTGCCTTTTCGGGGAATTAAGATGGATTCTTTTTCATAAAGAGCTTTATTGGCGTATCTCATGATTCCGCCCGAACCATAAACTGGAATATCGCCACTTTCAAGATGTCTATGATCTTTCCCATATTTAATTTCTACTAAATTTTGAAGTATCACTTCATGCCAGCCTTCCCCATCTGAATCCGATTGAGCTCTTTTGGCGCAAATGCAAATACGAATGGCTGCTCCCACAACATTTTGAGTCCTTTCAAGCGGTGAATGATCGGCTTGATTCCATTTTTGAGCATTTCGGTTCCGAATTCAAAATTCAGTGGAAAAATGCCGCTTGATAAACTGGTTTATTTTTACTTAACTACTTATTTTCCTTAAACCTTCATAAATTATTTTAACTTTGCCATCATTACCAATAAATCTCTTTTCACTTATGCAGACTAAATTGCTGATACTTTTATTTTTCGCGTTTGCGTTTATCACATGCAAAGATAAAATCGACCCAAACCCTGTTCCTGTCCCCAATCCCGTGCCTGGTTCAACCGCATTAACGGCTACACCGCAGCGTATCCATGGCAATCCTGCATTGGGCGAAGCCTTTATCAAAACGGGCAATTTCGCCTATGCAGGGATTCCATTGCGGGTTTTCCGACTTGCCAATAGTGCGCCTGTACCCAATGAATTGGGTCGGACGGGCGAAAATGCGACGATTGCCTACGATTATACGGTCGTTGATGCGTTCAATGGCGTAAAAGTCGTGTCTGCCAATTGTTTGAGTTGCCATGCATCGTATTTGGACAATCAATTTGTCATGGGTTTGGGCAATACGATGATTGATTATACGACCGATAAATCTTCTTTAGTGCCGTTTTTGGATTTGATTATCACCAATCAATATGGAGCCAATTCGCCTGAATATGCCGCTTACGCACCATTTCGCACGGCGGTCAAAGCCATTTCGCCGAATTTAATCATGCCAACACGCGGAGTCAATGCGGCAGATAAATTGGCAGCCGTCTTAGCAGCGCACCGCAATAAAACAGATTTAACTTGGTTGCCAACGCCCCAATTTACCATTCCGACCGAAGTGGTGCCAACGGATGTACCTGCTTGGTGGTTGCTCAAAAAGAAAAATGCGTTATATTACAATGCCAATGGACAAGGTGATTTTGCCAAAACGCTCATGGCAGCAGCGTTGTTGACCATCAAAGATTCGAGTTATGCCCGAACGATTGATGCCTCTTTTATAGATGTTGCCGCGTATTTAAAACAATTAAAAGCACCCGCCTACCCCAAAAACATCGACCCTGCCAAAGCAATGGCGGGCAAACCCATTTTTGAAAAAAATTGTGCTCAATGTCATGGCACGTATGATGCGCCCTCCACTTATCCAAATTTATTGATAGATGTTGCCACTGTTCAAACAGACCCAACTCTGGCGCAAATGCACCAAACGTATAGTCAATATAATGGTTGGTTCAATGAAAGTTGGTTTGGGCAAGGCGATAACAAAGGACATTTGCAACCGACGAATGGTTATATCGCGCCGCCCTTAGATGGGGTTTGGGCAACTGCGCCGTATTTGCATAATGGCTCTGTCCCTGATTTGTTCACGTTGCTCAAAAGCACGGAACGCCCTCCTTTTTGGACGCGCTCTTTTACAGCAACCGATTATAATTATGCGCAAATGGGTTGGAATTATATTAAAAAGACCGCTATGGATACGGGTATTTACGATACCACCAAGAAAGGTTATGGCAATACAGGACATACGTATGGCGATTTTTTGACCGATACAGAACGATATAATTTAATTGAATATTTAAAAGGATTATAATTGATGCGGATGTCAACCAACAAAATTAAAAACAAAATGAATCGAATTAGAATCCTTTTCGAGCATCAATTACAAAATTTAGGTTTATACACCGGAATTGCTTTTGGCATGTTCCTTTTTCCAATTTTATGGGGCATTGATTTTAAATGCTTGTCCTCTCATCTGCTTTTACAAACCGATGATTACAATAAATTGACGGGCATTAATACAACCCTCTCGTCCCTTTTAATTGGAATTCTGTTGACGACTTATTCCGTTGTGTTTGTGGTGATGCAATTGGCATCTTCTCAATTTTCGCCGCGAATCCTGCGCTATTTCATGTACAGCGATGTCAAAATCCAACAATTTATAGGGATTTATTTAGGTGCGA
>JBDLWG010000203.1:0-10253 GCA_039804385.1 Bacteroidota bacterium | reverse complement strand
AAAAAAAGCATTGAACAAGCTCGAAGTGCGAAAATCGTTGGAGAAGAAGCCGCCGTATGGCGACAAAAAGTAAAGATAACCAAAGCATTTTATGCAACAGGAGCTTCTATAGCATTTGTTGCAAAATGCCTTAAACAATCTATTGAAGAAACACAAGAAATGATTGATTTGACTTCTGAAAATGATCGAAAACCTTTTTTCTAAAAGGTTGATTTTCAACAATTTACAAAAACGAAAGGTCGTCGAAGTTACAACTTCGACGACCTTAATTATACAATGGATATTCGTTTTACATCCCTGCGCCCACTTCCATCAGTCCACCTCTACCTTGAATTTTGCCATCTTGCACCAACGAATCGTATTTTTGCAACAACAAATAACTTTCGATTTGTTGCAACGTATCCAGAATCACCCCAATCATAATTAGAACAGAGGTGCCTCCGAAAAACCCTGAAAACGCGCTATTGATACCAAACATGCCCATAATTCCGGGCAAAATAGATAATAATCCTAATGCAATCGCACCAGGAAGCGTAATTCGAGTCGTCACCGCATCAATATATTCTGCGGTACTCTGACCTGGTTTCACGCCTGGAATAAACGCATTTTGACGTTTCAAATACTCCGAATATTGTTGTGGATTGATAATCAAAGCCGTATAAACATACGTGAATATCACCACTAAAATAAAATACAAAATGTTATAAACAGGCGATTGTACATCGCTCAACGCTTTGTAAATCCCAGAAGCCTGTCCATCTTTTGAGATAAATTGAATGGCAGTAGCCGGCAAAAACATCAATGCTTGCGCAAAAATGATTGGCATAACCCCCGCAGCAATCAATTTAATCGGTAAATAATCGCGGTTGCCTGCCGCAGGAAGGTTCGCAGCTCCGCGCCCGACCATGCGTTTGGCAAATTGTAGTTGAATCTTACGCACCCCTTGTATGATTAAAATAACCGCCGCTATCATAATGACCCATGCTGCCATCTCAAAAACAAACAAAAAGCCACTGCGCAAACCAAATTCTGCTGCAATCGCTTTTGGCAAATTGTCGATGATGCCCGCCATGATGATAAACGAAGTACCGTTACCCAACCCTTTTTCCGTAATGCGCTCGCCCAACCACATGGCGAAAATCGTACCCGCAGCCAACGTCAAAATGCCTGTAAACCAGAAGATACTGGCAGACAAATTGGGCGCGACCGCTTGTTTGACGGTAATATACGTCAAATACCCGCTCCCTTGCACAAGCGTTACCGCTACAGCCAATAAACGGGTCATCTGATTCAACTTCTTTCTGCCAGATTCTCCTTCGTGTTGTTGCAGGCGTTGGAAATAAGGCACCGCAAAACCCAATAATTGTATGATAATCGAAGCCGTAATATACGGCATGACCCCCAATGCAAAGATTGAACCTTGATTAAATGCACCTCCAGTAAATTGATTCAATAAACCGAAAAGGTCATTTGTGCCTCTTTGCGCTGCGGCGCGTTCCATCGCCGCAGGCACCACACCCGGCAACAAGACAAACGTACCGAAACGATAAACCATGAGCAAGCCCAAAGTATAAAGAATCCGATTGCGCAGTTCCTCGATTGACCAGATATTTTTAAGTGTAGTAATAAACTTGTTCATCGTCGCTATGGCTATTCAATGGTGATAGATCCGCCTTTTGCTTCGAGCTCGGCTTTTGCCGCTTCGGAGCAAGCATGACCGCTTACCTTTAAAGCTCCTTTCAGTTCTCCGCCTGCAAGGATTTTAACGCGGTCATTTTTACTAATGACACCATTTTCAAATAGGTGTGCAATCGTAATTTCGGTAGCATTTGTTTTTTCGGCAAGGTCTTGGATGCGTCCCAAGTTGATTGCCACATATTCTACGCGATTGATATTTTTAAAGCCGCGTTTTGGCAAACGCATTTGCAAAGGCATTTGTCCACCTTCGTATCCGCGCTTATTTTTGTGACCAGACCGCGCTTTATCTCCTTTGTGACCTTTCGTTGAAGTGCCACCGTGACCTGTACCTTCCCCTCTACCAATTCGTTTAACGCTGTGCGTCGCGCCCTTCGCAGGTCTAAGATTATGTAATTCCATGATTCTTTATCAAATATACGTCGCTTTTTTGAAAAGATACGTTGTTATGGAAACATTTTTTTTGAATGAATGTGTAAATCATTGATTTTTAATCTGATTTACCCTAAAAAATTTGAACAACTGTGTATAATCGTTTAAAAAGGTTGGTATCGTTTGGAGGGTTTGAAACCCTCCAAACGATGTGTTCCTTTATGCGACTGTTGGTTCAACAACGACTATCAAATGAGCTACTTTTTTAATCATGCCCAAAATTTGTGGAGTCGCTACTTTCGTGACTGTATGATTGATACGACGTAATCCTAAGGATTTAATCGTATCTTTTTGGTCTTTCGGACGACCAATAATACTGCGAACTTGTTTTACTGTTATTTCAGTCATTTTTTTGGAAACTTTTTGTTGTGATGGTTGGAATTAGGATTTTTAGGAATGATAAGGATTCTAAGGATACTAATAATTAATCCTTAAAATCCTTATCATTCCTAAAAATCCTAATTCTAACCGTTGAATACGCGATTCAAATCGATATTCCGTTGTTTAGCCACCATTTGCGGCGTTCTCAATTGAGAAAGCGCGTCCAAAGTTGCTTTTACAACGTTGTGTGCATTGGAAGAACCTTGCGATTTTGCCAATACATTATGAATCCCTGCCATGTCCAATACAGCCCGCATCGCGCCACCCGCGATAACACCTGTACCATCCGAAGCTGGTTTGATGAATACTTTACCCGCGCCATACTTACCCAATTGTGCATGAGGAATCGTACCGCCGACAATAGCCACATCAATCAAATTTTTCTTCGCATCTTCCACCGCCTTAGAAATCGCTTCCGATACCTCTCTCGCCTTGCCTAAGC
Organism: Bacteroidota bacterium; assembly: GCA_039804385.1. Taxonomy (GTDB): domain Bacteria; phylum Bacteroidota; class Bacteroidia; order Chitinophagales; family Saprospiraceae; genus JAAFJT01. The sequence goes on along the minus strand of JBDLWG010000203.1, from coordinate 7,303 downwards.
CTTGTCCGACTTTGCCTTTATGGTCGCCTACAACCACAACTGCTGCAAAACTAAATGTCCGTCCACCTTTTGTTACTTTGGCAACGCGGTTCAAAGCGACCATTTTTTCTTTAAATTCCGATTCTGGAGCCATATCTCGGTCTCCACCCCGACCTCTATTTTGATCTTTCGCCATTTTTAATTAAAATTTTTAGCCGTTTAAAATTGCAAACCGCCTTCCCGCGCACCTTCTGCAACGGATTTGATGCGTCCGTGATACAAATAGCCGCTTCTATCGAAAACCACTGCTGAAACACCAGCAGCTACGCCTTTGGTTGCCAATGCTTTACCAACTGCTTTCGAGATGTCAGATTTGTTACCCGTTGTTTCCACGTCTTTATGACAAGCGGAAGCCAACGTGTGTCCTGCCACATCGTCAATCAATTGGCAATAGATTCCTACATTGGAACGGAAAACCGATAAACGCGGTCTCGCAGCCGTACCTTGAATCTTTTTGCGAATCCTCTTATGAATCTGGGAACGATGTTCCTTTGTTGTCAATTTCATTGCTCTTTTTTTAAAATATTGATTCCCAATGTTTTAGAGTCATTCCCCTGCGAACAACTGTTGGGATAATGTTTGAATTAGGATGCTTAGGATTTGAAGGATACTTAGGATTGATTTGTAATGTGTACCACTTGCGGCAAGTTTGAAACTTGCCGCAAGTTTCGCTAAAAATCAATCCTATTTGTAGGACGTATAACTTGCGGCAAGTTTGAAACTTGCCGCAAGTTTCGCTAAAAATCAATCCTATTTGTAGGACGTATAACTTGCGGCAAGTTTGAAACTTGCCGCAAGTTTCGCTAAAAATCAATCCTAAGCATCCTTCAAATCCTAAAAATCCTAATTCAAAAACGATATTATTTTTTCTTACCAGATGTCTTACCTGCTTTGCGGCGCAATACTTCCCCTGCAAACTTGATACCTTTGCCTTTGTACGGCTCTGGTGCGCGCAAGGAACGAATTTTCGCACAAACAGACCCCAATAATTGTTTATCAATACTGCTTAAAACAATAAATGGAGCTTGTCCTTTAATGGTTTGGGTTTCCCACTTGACTTCAGACGGCAAGTGAAACTCAATCGGATGAGAATAACCTAACGTTAATAACACACGACCTTCTTTCGCTTCAATCTTGTAACCGACACCCACCAATTCCATTTTAGAAGAGAAGCCTTTCGACACCCCTTCCACCATATTATTAATCAACGAGCGATACAAACCGTGCAAAGCCCGATGTTTTTTCTGCTCCGACGGACGTGAAACAGAGATTTTGCCGTCTTCTACGGAGACACCAATATCATCTGTCAGTTGCTGCGCCAATGTGCCTTTCGGACCTTTAACCGTCACCACTTTATCCTTACTCACGGAAAGTTCAACTTTTGCAGGCAACGCGATTGGCAATTTTCCTATCCTTGACATTTTGTTAAATAATTAAATTTGAATTAAGTAATGATGAATGATTGTACAATTGGAACGCGGATGACACGGATTTTGCGGATTTTCGCGGATTTTTTTTTTGATTTTTAACCGATTTTTAATTGAAAATCAAAAAAAATCCGTGAAAATCCGCAAAATCCGTGTCATCCGTGTTTCAATCAGTATCAAACCATCTATCGTAATTTCATCCAATTAACAAACGTAGCATAGCACTTCGCCACCCACATTCGCCGTCCGCGCTGCTTTATCAGTCATCAAACCTTTGGAAGTAGAAACAATTGATATACCTAAACCATTGATAATCCGAGGAATCTCAGCAGCTTTACGATATTGTCTCAACCCAGGGCGTGAAATCCGACCCAATTCGCGGATAATCGGCTTTTTCGTTTGCGGATCGTATTTCAAAGCGATTTTGATAACGCCTTGTTTGCCAGGTTCCCCTTCTTCAAACTTGTATTTCAAGATATAACCTTGGTCATACATGATTTCAGTAATCGCCTTTTTCAATTTCGACGTAGGAATCTCTACGATACCATGACCTGCCATCTGCGCGTTGCGGATACGGGTCAAGTAATCAGCTATAGGATCTGTTACTGCCATAATTTAGTAACCGGATTTACAGTTTTTTTAACCATATCAAAGGGGTATCGGTTAGCGGGAAACCGACCTGCTTCTGATATTATTGTTATAAAAAGTGGTTTTGAATGAGGATACACGACGCTTTATAAAGTATTGATTTGAAATGATTTAAATCAACTTTTACAAAAATTTAAGGTGTATCAAAACCCAAATCACTATGTTTTCCTTACTACCAAGATGCCTTGGTGACACCAGCAATTTTGCCAGCATTTGCCATCAAACGGAACGTCACACGGTTAATACCGAAAGTGCGCATGTATCCTTTTGGACGACCTGTCAATAAACAACGGTTGTGCAAGCGAATTTTAGCCGAATTGCGCGGAAGTGCGTCTAACGCATCCCAATTGCCTTCTGCTTTGTACTTTGCACGCACTTCTGCGTATTTATCGACCAATTTTTGTCTTTTTTCCTCTCTTGCGATGACGGATTTCTTAGCCATTTGTTATAAAACGTTTATAAGGCAACTGATTGATTTTAAATCATTTAAACCTTAGTTTTAATTTTAATTTGCAGCTACAACAGGTGCAGGCGTTGAAACCACTGGTTTTTTGAATGGCAAACCCATCGCTTTCAATAAAGCCAACGATTCTGCATCCGTTTTCGCAGTAGTAACAATCGTAATATCCATACCTGTGATTTTACTCACTTTATCAATATCAATCTCTGGGAAAATGATATGTTCGGTTACACCAAACGTATAATTGCCCCGTCCGTCAAAAGACTTATCGTTGATACCGCGAAAATCGCGGACACGCGGTAGTGCAATCGTAACCAATCGATCCAAAAATTCATACATGCGTTCATTCCGCAACGTTACCCGCGCTCCAATCGGCATTGCCTCCCGAAGTTTGAAGTTGGAAATCGCTTTCCGCGCTTTGGTCGAAACCGCTTTTTGACCTGCAATCGTTGACAACTCATTGAGGGCACTATCCACCAATTTTTTGTCACCTGTTGCGCCGCCGATGCCTTGGTTCAACGAAATCTTAACGATTTTCGGCACTTGCATCACGGTTTTATATTGAAATTGCTCCATTAAAGCAGGCGCAACTTCTTTTTTATACTTTTCCTTTAATCTCGGAACGTAGCTCATTGATTGAGATTTTTTTTAAGCATGGTAACCTAACAATTTGAAACCTAACGGTTTGACAATTAACAGTTTGAAACCTAACAGTTTGACAACCAATCGTTTACAAATTTTAAGATTCTGCCATTACTTCATTCACTAAATCGTTTGTCCGGTCTTTTTCGCATATCTGACGATTTTGCCTTCCTCTACGCGTCTGCCAACTTTCGTCGGTTCGCCAGATTTAGGGTCAATCAACATCAGATTCGAGATATGCACAGGTGCCTCTTTTTCTTGAATAGAACCCGGTTGTTGCAACATTGCATTCGGGCGGATATGGCGTTTCACCATTTTCACCCCTTCAACGATTGCCCGATTCTTGTCAGGAAACACCTGCAACACTACGCCGTCTTTGCCTTTTGCAGAGCCAGCAATGACCAACACTTTATCACCCGTTTTGATATGGAATTTGGGTGCAAATCTTCCTTTAGCCATTTTTTAAAAAAGCTGGGTTAAAAGTCTATTTTTGGGATGCAACGTTTCGGAAACTTTGAACGTTTCCGAAACGTATATCTTATTCAGATAAACGTTTAACGATTGTTTTTAAACTGTTAATTATTGACTACCAATGATTTATAAAACCTCTGGTGCCAAAGATACGATTCTCATATAATCGCGGTCACGCAATTCGCGCGCAACAGGTCCGAAAATACGCGTACCTCTCGGTTCATCGGCGTTGTTTAACAACACACACGCATTATCATCAAAACGAATATATGAACCATCTTTACGGCGAATCTCTTTGCGCACCCGCACGATAACCGCTTTGGAAACGATACCTTTTTTGATACCGCCAGAACTGGCATCCTTGATGGAAACGACGATTTTGTCGCCAATAGACGCATAACGGCGCGTCGAACCGCCCAAAACACGGATACACAACACTTCTTTTGCGCCGCTATTATCCGCTACTCTTAATCTCGATTCAGCTTGTATCATTTTTACTTGACCGTTAAGCGTTATTTTGCTTTTTCAAGGATTTCGACCAATCGCCAAGTTTTTGTCTTGCTCATTGGACGAGTCTCCATGATAAGGACTCTATCACCCACGCCGCATTCATTTTTTTCGTCATGTGCGTGGAATTTTTTGGATTGCATGACGAATTTACCATACATCGGATGTTTCAAACGACGTTCTACTTTCACAGTAGCCGTTTTTTGCATCGCCGAACTGGTTACGACTCCGATTTTGGTCTTTCTTAGATTTCTTACTTCACTCATGATGCCAATTTTGATTTAGCCGCGTCTTCTGCGAGCGCGGATTTTGGTACGCATATTTTGGACTTCTTCGCCTGCCGCTTTGTAAGTGCGCACGCTGATTTCCGTTTTAATGCGAGCGATTTGTTTGCGGGCTTCTTTCAACTCGTTCGGATTTGCTAACGGTTTCACGGCATGAGCAAACCTCAATTTGGTATAAGAGGTTTCTAATGCTGCTAATTCGCCTGCCAATTCGCCGTCTGCTAATTTTAGAATTTCCGCGTTTGGATTCTCTTTCATTTTTTAATATTTGTTTGATGCGCATTTTATTGGAAATCAATCGTTTGCGCACGCTAATAACCTTTTAAATCTCAACAAATTCTAAGCAGCAGCGTAATCTACGCGGGTAACAGTTGAAGTCAACATCGGCAATTTCTGTGCAGCTAAACGCAACGCTTCCGTTGCAATTTCCTGTGAAACACCATCGATTTCAAACAAAATGCGTCCCGGTTTGATGACTGCCACATAATGGTCGAGCGCACCTTTACCTTTACCCATCCGTACCTCAGCTGGTTTCGACGTAATCGGCTTATCAGGGAAAATCAAAATCCAAACTTTACCTTCCCTTTTCATATAGCGCGTCATTGCAATCCGCGCCGCCTCGATTTGTCGCGCCGTCAGGTGAACTGCTTCATTCGATTTTAACGCGAATGAACCAAAAGAAATCGTGCTGCCTTTGTAAGCCAAGCCCCGATTCCGACCTTTCTGCATTTTCCGATATTTTGTTCTTTTCGGCTGTAACATTTTCTAAAACAATATTTTACGTTTTTACGAAACCCGTCACTTGTGACATCACTTTTTCGGAAACGTTCAAAATTCCGAAAAGAAACGCGCAAATATACAGTATTTTCGCAAATGAAAGACTTTTTATTAAAAAAAAAAGGCGCATTTTGGGCAGAATAAAATTCCGCCCAAGGAACAATTATTCATTAAATCCAAACAAAATTTGTTTAAAATTACACAATTCATTGATAATCAATTTTTTGTAAAAATTTTATTCAAAAATCGTTCTTCTTTATATTTATCGTTTGCCGCCACCACCGCCGCCGCCGCGATTGCCACCACCGCCGCCACCGCCGCGATTGTTGTTGCCACCACCGCCGCCACCGCCGCGATTGTTGTTCGCACCGCCGCCGCCGCCACGATTGTTATTCGTGCCGCCACCGCCGCCGCCGCGATTGTTGTTCGTGCCGCCGCCACCGCTATTGCGTCTGTCGCCGCCGCCACCACCGTCACCACCGCCGCTGTTGCGTCTGTCACCACTATTATTGCGTCTGTCACCGCCGCCCCGATTACCGTCGCGTCTGTCACCACCGCCGCGTCTGTCGCCACCGCCGCGATTGTCGCCGCCGCCTTGACTACCTGCTGTTTGCGCACCTGCTGCGGTTACGCCTTCTGTAAATGCCGTTAATTCGCGTTTACCCAAGACTTCGCCTTTACAAATCCACACTTTGATACCCAATTTGCCATAAACGGTTTGCGCTTCCGACAATGCGTAATCAATATCTGCCCGAAACGTATGTAACGGAATCCGACCTTCTTTGAACTCTTCTGTACGCGCCATATCCGCGCCATTCAAACGACCGCCGATACGCACTTTGATACCTTCTGCACCAGAACGCATCGCCGCTTGAATCGCCATTTTGATAGCCCGACGGAAATTAATCCGACCTTCCAATTGTTTAGCAATCGTCTCGCCAACGATAGCCGCATCAATCTCAGGCTTACGGATTTCAAGAATATTAATTTGTACTTCTTTGGAAGTCAACTTTTTCAATTCTTCGCGGATTTTATCCACCTCTGTACCGCCCCGACCGATGATGATACCCGGACGCGCCGTTTGAATCGTAACCGTGACCCGCTTGAGCGTCCGTTCAATCACAATGCGCGCGATACCGCCGCCTTTACCTTGATTGATACGCACCCCCAAATATTTACGGATTTTCTCGTCTTCAACGACTTTCAACGCCATATCTTTCCCACCAAACCAGTTAGATTCCCAACCGCGAATGATGCCTAAACGATTGCCTATCGCACTTGTCTTTTGACCCATTTTATTAAAAATTTGTGGCTTAAAAAAATGATGGCGTAATTACTCAGCCGCCGTTTCTGCCAATTGTTTTTTGTTTTCCACAACAAGCGTTACGTGATTCGTACGCTTGCGGATGCGGTGCGCCCGACCTTGCGGTGCAGGTTGAAACCGTTTCATCATCGCTGCCGCGTCGGAAAACGCCGTTTTGACATACAAATCGTGGTCTGCTGCATCCGCGCCAGTACGAACTTCCCAGTTCGCAATCGCTGAACGCAACAATTTATCCAACCAAATCGCTGCTTCGCGTTTAGAAAAACGCAGGATATTTAACGCATCATTGACGTTTTTACCCCGTATGTTGTCAATGACCAAACGCATTTTTTGCGCAGACATAGAACAACTTTTGAGTTTAGCTACTGCTTCCATTGTTAGGATTTGTATTGATTATCAATCATTTAAATATTATCATTTAAACAATTTGATAATATTGATACAAAATTATTTATTTACCTTTTTTCCCGCCGTGTCCTTTGAAAGAACGCGTTGGTGAAAATTCGCCCAATTTATGACCGACCATATTTTCGGTGACGAGAACGGGTACAAACGTTTTGCCATTATGAACACCCATCGTCAAACCCACCATATTGGGAACAATCATGGACGCTCTTGACCAAGTTTTGATGACCCCTCTTTTGTTAGAGGCTTTTTGCGTTTCCACTTTTTTTATCAATTTGTGGAAAACGTAAGGTCCTTTTTTTAGAGAACGTGGCATTGA
>JBDLWG010000202.1:0-3625 GCA_039804385.1 Bacteroidota bacterium | reverse complement strand
GACATCAATCCGCAATTCAATAATCCGGAGTGGACGATTCGGAAACAATTAGCTCCGAATACGGTGCACCGCTTTTTGGTATCCTCTGAATTAACGATTTTGCCTGCGGATTGGTTCGATGTGACGATACGTGGTGGTGTGGATGGGCATTTCGACAAACGAGAATATTTATTTCCGATTGGAACGGCGGGTGCAGACCGTGTGAATGGTTCGTATCAACATGAATCCATCAGTGATATTGAAACCAATATTGATGTGATTGGACGTGCGAACCGCCGTTTGACGAAGGATCTTAGCGGAACTTTTATTTTGGGTTATAACTTGAATGACCGCCAACGTTTGAATTTATATGGTCAATCGCGCAATTTTGTGGTCAATACCGATTTGAGAAACTTTATCAATGCGGGTTCAAGCAGTGCTTCGAATTCGACCTTGAAAACAGGCTCGAATCGCGGTTACGCTACCATGTCTTTGGATTATAAAAACCAATTGTCGCTCAATGCCACGAGCGCAGTAGAGGCGGCTTCTACGATTCGGGGCAATTACTTTTACCCATCGGTAGATGCTGCTTGGCGATTTCATCAATTGAAGTTTTTTAAAGATTTGAAATGGTTGTCTTTGGGCAAATTGCGTGCTTCTTGGGGGCAAGTCGGTGTCCGTCCTACGGCGTACCGTTTTCAAACGGTGTACGAATCCGTGCCTTATGAAACCTATGATGACCCACTCGACCCAGCGTTTTTCGGCGGCGGCTATCGTTTGGATAATTCAAAGGGCAATAATGATTTGCGCCCCGAAATTAAGACGGAATGGGAATTGGGAACCGACCTCCGCTTTCTTGAAAATCGGTTGACGCTTTCAGCCTCTTATTACAACAATAAAATCAATGATATTTTGCTCAACGTTGGGCGCACCCCTTCTTCGGGTTTTACAAGCCAATACGCCAATGCAGGCACGATGACCAATAAAGGTTGGGAAATCGAGTGGAATCTTGAATTTTTGAAACGCGGTGATTTAACGTTGAATCTTTATGGCAATGCCAATCAAAACATCAATAAAGTAGTGGATTTGCAAGGGACGCGCTCAATTGACTTGACAGGGCAATCCATGAGTTCTCGGGCGGTCGAAGGCTATCCACTCGGTACGCTTTGGGGACCAAGAGCTTTGCGGGATGCCAATGGAACGTTTATTTTAGATGCGAATGGCTATCCGCAGGTGGATATTGAACAAGGTCCGCTTGGCAATCCAAATCCGACATGGCGTGGTGGTTTGGGCTTTGGAGCGAGTTATAAAAACTTGGATTTCAATATTTTATTTGAAACCTCACAAGGGGGCGTTATTTCGCAAGGAACCAAATCGGTGCTTTACAATTTTGGAACCCATGCAGAAGTGGGTAATGAAGTGACCTTGACCAAAGAGATGAAAAATGTAGCGGGTCGTGTTTATCCTGCGGGTTCTGTGGTGCGGGGGAATATCGGCAACTACGGCGGCGGCGATGTGATTCTGGATGAGACTTGGTACACGACACGCGGTGCAGGTTTGGGCGCATCCGCGATTCGAGAATTTTTTGTTGGGGATGCGAGTTGGACGCGTTTGCGCGAGGTGTCTTTGATGTACAATATTAATGGTGAAAATTTTAAAAAACGCACTAAATTGTCTTCGATTCAAGTGGGTATTACAGGTCGTAACCTCTTTTTGTGGACACCAATCGTCGGATTCGACCCAGAAGTGAATCAAGCGGGCGTAGGAAATGGATTTGGTATTGAGTATTTTACGAACCCAAGTACGCGCTCTATTTTATTTTCTTTGAAGGTGAATTATTAAGGAAGGGTGAATTTATGGATACTGTACGCACAATGGATGTACGGATTCAACGGATTTTAACGGATGGGTACGGATTTCTTGGAATGAAGGCTCGAAAATCAAGCAAAAAATAAAAAAATCCGTACCGATCCGTGAAAATCCGTTGAATCCGTACATCCATTGTATCCCAAAACCATCCGATGCAAATTATATATAATTGATAATCAATTGTTCACATATTAAATTTTTAACAATTGATTTGTGTAAACTATAACTCAATTTAAAAATGAAAAATTTAAAATCTATAGTAATCCTTCTTTCCCTAACGGTTTTGGGCTTGGGTTGCAATTTTTATGAAGGCAAAAATGTGGATCCTGATGCTCCCACAAGCGTCAATCCCGATGGCTTATTGAAAGGCATTCAATTGGCAAATGTTGAAGTGCAATTGGGTCAAACGCAGCGCATATCGGGCATGTGGACGGGTCAATATCGGGGTGTGATCTTGCTTTATTTGGCGATTCACGAATACAACCTTTCTGCCGAAGAATCCAATAATACATGGGGTTTAGCCTATCAAAGTGTGGTCAAACAATCGCGCATCATGCGGGAAGGCTTGAAAGACGACCCGTTTTATCAAGGCGTTGGTAAAATTATGGAAGCCCATGCACTCGGTACGTTGACGGCGTTATATGGCGATATTCCATTCACTGAAATTGCCCAAGATGAAAAGTTTGAAAATCCAAAGTTTGATAAACAAACAGCCGTTTATGCAGGGATTCAAACGCTCCTCGACAGTGCCATTGCCGATTTGACAAAAATAACGGCTACTCGCACGATTCCAAATGATTTGTTGTTCAGAGGCGCACATCTCAAATGGATTGAGGTCGCACACACCCTCAAAGGACGTTATTATATGGAAACAAAAGATTATACCAATGCTTATAATTCCGCATTGAAAGGCATTTCATCGGGAACTAATTCGTTGAAATGGATCCCTCCAGGAACGGCTATCGGTGACGGCAATTTGATGAATATGATGATTGCGAATCGGGGCGGTTATTTCAGCACGGGGACGACGTATTTGACCCGCCTTTTAGGTCGAACTTTTGCCACAGGCTCGCGCAACAATACCAAAACCACTGAAGATGCTCGCTCGAAATACTATACAATTGGGGGAACAAGTTCATCAACCGAACGGGGTGTTGCTGCTCAAAAAGCACCAATGCCCTTAGTAATTTTTGAAGAAAATCTCTTGAATTTGGCAGAAAGCGGTTTACGCACCAAAGGATTTGCAGAAGGCTTGTTGCAACTCAATAAAGTTCGGGCTTATTTGAATGTGCGAAATAATGCATTTGTCCCCCTTGCGGCAACCGATACCGTGAAATATGACCCTTATGTAGCCGCCGATTTTGCATCAGGCGGCATTGAAAATAAAACGAATTTGAGCGACTTGAATGCTTTATTACGCGAAATTATCGAAGAACGTTATGTATCGCTTTATGGTCAAATATTGCCTTTTAACGATTATCGTCGTTTGGCAAAATCAGAAGCTACGTTGCGTCCGACGCTACCGTTTAATAATCCAACGGCTACCAAATATCCAGAGCGTTTGATTTACGCCCAAACCGAAATCAATACGAATACGAATTTGCCGCGCCCGATTCCAGCTGTTTTTCAAGTCACGGAGGTAAATCAATAATGAAATTCTTAGTACATGACAAAAAAGAAATGAGTTGATGGATGTACGGATTTCACGGATTTTCACAAGATTTTTACGGATTTTACCATTCGTTCCAACTCCAAATCCGTGAAAATCCCGTGAAAA
>JBDLWG010000201.1:0-2874 GCA_039804385.1 Bacteroidota bacterium | reverse complement strand
CTTCATAAGGCGTAAATTTTTTATATTTACCTGCATTCCAATTCGTAAAACCGCGCAAGCGAAGCCAATAGAGCGATACATTCGGGGACGCATCTGGAACACTCAACACCGTATCGCGTTCTGAAATGCCCAATCCTTTGAAAAATTGTTGTAATTCGGGTGTTTTAAACAATGAAAAATTATACGCCGTGTAAAAATCACCATTTTGGTCGTAGCGATGAAACATTTCACCTTTGGTATGCCAAGCGTTTTTGAGTAAAAATCCAACCATTAGTATGCTCATAAAAGCATATAAATATTTGATATTCAATTGTTTAAACACATAAAATAAACTAATGAGCATCGAAATCGGCACAACCATCCATTCGATGTAATAATAATCGTGTACCATCAATTGCTGATACCATAACAATATCACTGCACCAATACCCAATACGTTTAATATTAAAATGCTAAACAATATTTTATTTTGTTTCTTAATTAAAATAAAATTTAAAAGTAAGATAATTCCTAAAATTTGTAATGATGTTGGGGTAAACGCGTGTATCGGCAAACCGTAATTTTTCAACCAGCCCGTTACCGTTTGGCGCGATAGGGTGTCCATATCCCAAATCGGCATAATCGTATCTAAAAAAAAGTATTTGCTATTTGCCGCCACATTGTATTGTTCCGACCAAATCCGCCATGCAATCACAGCAATTGCAACGATGAAAAAAGAAGGCAACATTTTCCATTTTTGTTGGAAAATGGGCGGTTGATTTTTGAAAAAATACCCGCGTAATACGTCGATTTGATACAAAACCATGATGGCAACCCAAGCTATTAAAAGGGTTGGTTTTAATAAACCAATGAGTACAAAAATAGCAGTGCAAATGTACCAATCTTTTAATTTTGAATGAATTACATATTTGTAAAAGTAGTACCATCCGCTAAATGCCAAACCTAATGCAGGTACATTGGGCAAATAATTAAGGCTATAAAAAGCGATAACAGGCGTTGTAAATGGCAAAAGCGCAATCGCCAAAGCTGCTACCGTATTTTCTAATAAAGCATCCGTTAATTTAAACAAATGGTAGATGCCTATGAAAAAGACCATCAAATGAATGGTTTTTAAGACCCATTCTTGAACACCGAATATTTTGTATAAAACGGCTGCAATCCAATAAAATATCGGAAATTCGCCTACAGTATGATGATTATTCGCAATGACATTCAAAACACCAGGTTTCCAAAACTTCAAATTGTTTTGATAATAATTTAAAGCCTGTGCTGCGCCATCGGCTTGTCGCCAAGAATGCACCGATTGTGGCGGATAATTGGTACGGCGATCCAGTTCGTAACCGTAAAATAAGGTGAGGAAAGCTGCCAAAAATAGAACAAATTTGAACTTAGTGCTTTCAAGGAGGGGATGTAGGTTGGTCATCATTTTTTGTAATGGCTATACAATTGGAACGCGGATAACGCGGATTGGGCGGATTTGCACGGATTTTTTAGGGTCTGAATTAGGATTTATGAGATTTTTAGGATTCAATTGGGATTGATTTTGAAAGATGAATCCTGAAAATCTCATAAATCCTAATTCAGACTAACTACTTAATTTGTTAAAAAAATCCGCGAAAATCAGCCCAATCTGCGTCATCCGCGTTCCAATTTAATTCTAAATTAAAACTTTTCCTTTTTTTCGAGCATGGTTTTCAATAAAGTAGGCACTTTGAAACGCTGTCCATACCATTTTCGATACATACTACATTTTTGTATAAATGGATCTAATCCATAATCATTCACGTATTGTAAAACGCCGCCTTTGGAAGCGGGGAATTTCCATCCATAAATGCTGCCTAAATTGGCTTCTGCTGCCGAACCAACGATTTTTTCTTGCAAACACCAAACGGATTCCAACGCTTGCGCAAATAATAAACGTTCTGTCAAGGCTTCTCTATCGTAATCGGTTCGATAAGCGGGTTCTGTTTTTCCATGCCAAAGTTTTAGCATATTACCTTGCGCGTCATACTCATAAAAACCCATTCGCGCCTGTTTACCCGTCCGTTTTTCCGCCAACATCTCTTCCAAACGCGTCACCGCAGGATGTTTGACGTATTTTGGACCGTATAATTGCGCCGCTTGTTGCTCATATTCCACCACCATGGTCAACGATAAATCATCCGCCAAAGCCAATGGACCCGTTCGCATGCCTGCTTGAATCCCCAAATTTTCGATTAAAGCAGGCGGATAACCCTCCTGCAACAAGGCAATGCCTTCCAAAATATAGGTATTGCGCACGCGTCCGACGTAAAAACCCCAACTATCTTTGACAATAATTGGAACTTTATGAATCATTTTAATAAAATCAAACGCACGGGCAATCGTTTCGTCTGAAGTTTGCGCCCCTTTGACGATTTCCACTAACAATTCGCCATCTACAGGGCGAAAAAAACGCATCCCGCAAAAATTTTCGGGGCGATACGCCGTTTTTGCCAATTCCGTTATCGGAATCGCCGCCGTATTACTCGCCATCATGCAGTATTTATCAACCATCAATTCTGCATCTCGAATGATTTTGGATTTCAATAAACGGTTTTCAAAAACAGCTTCAATCACCAAATCGCAATCCGTAAAATCTGCCATTTTTTCAGTAGCCGTGATGCGATTTAAAACAATGGTTGCTTGTTGCTCCGTTATTTCGCCTAATTTGACTCGATTTTTAAGTTTATTTTCAGAATAAAATTTGCCTTTTTCTGCCACAGACCGAGAAATATCTTTTAAAATCACCTGTAATCCTTCATTCGCACAAATATACGTTATCCCAGAACCCATCAAACCAGCACCAATAATCCCAATTTTTTTAGGTCTAAATTTGCCATACCCTTTCGGACG
>JBDLWG010000200.1:0-9429 GCA_039804385.1 Bacteroidota bacterium | reverse complement strand
AATCAAATATTTCTTGATAAATTTTAAACGATTGGATTTCTGGGAAATTTTCAATTTGCAGGCGGTAAAAGGTCAATAAATCTTGTAACATGAGTCGGCGCGTTTCGCGGGTGATGCCACTGATTTGATAACTTTCCCGCCAATCATAACGCAATAAACCGCGAAAAATAGGAGTCATTTGCATCGACATAAGGTATTGATTTCCAGCATTTTCGAGAAAAACACCTTCTTTCATATCGAAAACAATCCCTGTTCGACCTGCATCATCCGTTGGCATGAAGCCCAAATAATAACTCAAATGCGTTAAAAAACTCAAATGAAGATTGGCGTAAGCCGATTTCTCCGCATCCAAAAACGTGAAAACATCCCATAAATATTGGAAAAGCGGTTGATTTGCCTCTTGTTCGCGGATAGTGCGGCGGGCAACTTCGAGCATGAACATCCCAATCGCACTTTTATGCACGTCGAAAGGCAGGCTCGAATAGATATATCCAGCTTGAATTTCTTTAATGCGTTGCATCGTTTTTTCGGGTTGATGATACGCCACCACATCGACTAATGAACAAACTTGTAGTAAATTCGCACTAATTTTTGCCTTCGGCGTGCGCACGCCATTGACCAAAAAGGTGACTAAACCCACTTCTTCGGTAAAAATATCGGTGATGACGCTCGTTTCCGAGTATTTGAGGTGGCGGAAAACAATGCCGCGCGTTTTTATCAACATATTTACAATAGTTTTAACACATAGTTCACATAGGAGGACATAGGGCACATAGGGTTATTCATTGAAAAGTAAAATTTTTCAATGAATAACCCTATGTGCCCTATGTCTTCTTATGTAAACTATGTGTTGAAATCATATACAATTAATCCATTTTTCATACGGGGTTCAAAAAAAGTCGATTTTGGTGGCATGATTCCATCTGTATCCGACACGCGCTTCAAATCAGACCAATCCACAGGATAGAGGCAAAAAAGAGCCCCACAAGGTGGGCAAGCCTGTTCCAAAAGACTATTCGATTTGGTTCCATCAATGTAGCGCAATCGCTCATCAGTGCGCACATTTTGGATATTCAACAAGGGTTTTAACACCATTTCATTCAAAATATGCACATCTAACAAAACTTTATTTGGATATTTTTCTTGAAACTGCATTAAAGTTTGTTTGCGCCAACGCAAATAGACCCATTTGCCTGCGGTAAACAGAGACCATTCATGTTTGCGGGCGGGCATTTTGGCTTTCCCGATAAATTGCAAGGTCGCAACTTTCAATAATTGTTGCCAAAATTCGAGTTTATCCAAACTCTCGGCACACGTCACTACTCGATGGAAAGCATTGATGATCAATTCATTCGATGGAAAAAAAGCACAAAACATTTTTTCAAAAGGATGATTTTCAATCGTTGTGGAAAGATTTAAATACGCATTCGCAAACGTGTGGGCGCGATGATGTCCATCCGCAATGTACGCCGCAGGGACTTTTTCTTTAAACGTTTGTTGCAACCAATAGACGTGTGACGGGTCTGTGATTGCCGAAAAAACATGTTCATCCTCTGCTAATTTTACCGAAAAAAGGGGTGTAGCAGTTCGTGTATAATTTGTTAGAAATTCCGAAATGGCTAAAACGGGCGTATAAGTCAATAAAATGGGCTTGATAGACGCGCCGCGTTCATTCAACAAATTATCTTGTTTGGACTCGCCAACGGCAATCGTCCGTTCATGTTTTTTAATATGATTATTCAAATAATCCTCCACATCCACTCCTGCAAGCAGTCCCGTGAACGTGCGCCCTAACCGCTTGATTTGATAAACCAAAAAAGCTGGTTTTGGATATGATTTAAAACAACCTGTTTTTTTTTGTTGTGCGTAATCGAATTTGACCCGTTCAAAAAAAGTATCAGGTGTCGTTATTTTTTCGAGGTTTGGATACGCCGATTGGAATGGTGTAAGTTTCATGAACGCGTCCTATGATGAATCAAGAATTATATTTTAATGAATTGCAGTATATACAACAACGTTTGGAGGGTTTAAAACCCTCCAAACGTTTGATTATCAAGTCGTTATAAAAAACATTTGATTATCAAGTCGTTATAAAAAACGTTTAATTATCAAGTAGTTATAAATATTTTAAAAATCGCCTAAGGTTTCTTTTAATTGTGTCATGGCGGCGGCGGTTTGCGCTGCATTCGGGGCGATACCATGCCATTTATGGCTGCCCATCATGAAATCTACGCCCGCGCCCATCTGAGTGCGCATCAAAACAACGACTGGTTTGCCTTTGCCCAATCGGTTTTGAGCCTTTCTCATACCTGCAACTAATTGTTTCATATTATTGCCGTCTTTAATTTCTAAAACGTCCCAACCAAAGGCTTTCCATTTGCCGCGCAAATCGCCTAACGATAATACTTGGTCATTAGAACCATCAATTTGTTGCCCATTCCAATCGACCGTCACTAACAAATTGTCTAATTTGTGGTGTGGTGCGAACATCGCGGCTTCCCAAATCTGCCCTTCTTGCAATTCGCCATCGCCCGTCAAGGCATAGACGGTGCTATTATCGCCATCCATTTTCTTCGCCAATGCCGCGCCAATCGCCACCGACAAGCCTTGTCCTAACGAACCAGATGCAATTCTAACGCCTGGAAGTCCTTCATGAGTTGTTGGATGTCCTTGCAAACGGGTATTCAACTTGCGAAAAGTCGCCAATTCAGCCACAGGAAAGTAGCCAGAACGCGCCAAAACGCTGTACCAAACGGGCGAAATATGCCCATTCGATAGAAAAAACAAGTCTTCCCCTGCACCTTCCATCTTAAATTTGGTTTGGTGCTGCATAATTTCAAAATAAAGTGCGGTCAAAAAATCGGCACAACCGAGCGAACCGCCCGGATGTCCAGAATTAGCTTGATTGACCATACGCACAATATCGCGGCGCACTTGTTGCGCGATGTTTTCCAATTCGGTGATGTTTGCCATGTTGATATTTTTTACCCTTCGACGAGCGTTCCAATGCGCTCTCCGTGAACGATTTTAATTAAATTATCTTTTTTATTAATGTCGAAAACAATGATAGGCAAGTTGTTCTCTTGGCAGAGGGTGAAAGCGGTCATATCCATCACATTCAAACCCATTGCAATCACTTTTGCAAAAGTCACTTTATCAAATTTTTTGGCATTCGGGTCTTTTTCGGGGTCTGCCGTGTAAACGCCATCCACGCGCGTCCCTTTCAAAATCACATCGGCATTGATTTCATTCGCCCGCAAAGCCGCCGCCGAATCCGTCGTAAAATACGGGCTGCCCGTACCCGCCACAAAAATAATCACCCGACCTTTTTCCAAATGTCGGGTTGCGCGCCGCCGAATATACGGTTCTGCAATCTCCTTCATTTCAATCGCCGAAATCAATCGCGTATCCACTTTGACGCTTTCGAGCGCACTTTGCAACGCCATACCGTTGATGACGGTTGCCAACATGCCCATATAATCGCCTTGAACGCGCTCGATACCAGACTTTTCCGCCTGAATCCCGCGATAAATGTTGCCACCGCCAATCACGATAGCGACTTCAATGCCCAATTCGACTAATTCTCGGATTTGCAAAGCGTAATGTTGTAACATTTCCGCCGTAATGCCAAATTTTTGACTGCCCATGAGGGATTCACCACTCAGTTTGAGCAAAATGCGTTTATATTTGAGGTCTGCCATTGGTTTAGATTCAAAGAATGTGAAAGATGCCGCAAACTTACAAACAAAAAAGGAGTGAATCGTTCCCAATTCACCCCTTTTTTGTTATTTTTTTTAACCTAATGCGATGTGTTTGAAAGCGGTTGCGGTCAACCCTTTTTTCGCACTTTGCAAGTAAGTTGCCACTGTGAACGCTTTGTCTTTCACATAGACTTGATTCAATAACGTACTTTCTTTGTAAAAAGCATTCAATTTGCCTAAAGCAATTTTCTCAATCATTGATTCAGGTTTGCCATCTGCACGCGCTTGTTCTTTGCCGATTTCGATTTCACGAGCAATGATTTCTGCGGAAACGCCCTCTTTGTCCAACGCCACAGGCTTCATTGCGGCAACTTGCATCGCCACATTTTTGCCTGCTTCTACCAAATCCGTGCCTTCCAAGTTCAACGCGACCAAAACACCCGCGCGATAACCCGCGTGAATGTACGGAATCACTTGACCCTGACCTGCTGCGGTGACAATCGATGCGTAACTTGCCAATTCCACTTTTTCACCCATGACACCTGTTTGTTCTTGGATTTTTTGCGTAATCGTCAAATCGGCATCATAAGCCAAAGCTAATAATTCTTCCAATGTTGCAGGCGTTTTTTGAAGCGCGATTTCAGCAAAAGATTTTGCCAAATCAATGAAACGGTCTGTTTTCGCCACAAAATCGGTCTCACAACTCAATTTTAGAACGATACCTTTATTACGATTGTGGGAATTGAGTGCAATCACCACACCTTCTTTTGCTTCGCGGTCAGCGCGTTTGACGGACAATTTTTGTCCTAATTTGCGCAAAAAGTCAATTGCGCCTTCCATGTCGCCGCCAGATGCTTCAAGAGCTTTTTTGCAATCGCCCATGCCCGCACCTGTCATATCGCGCAATTCTTTAATAGCAGAAATAGCAACAGCCATAGTTGGGATAATGATAAATGAATGAATGAAAATCTATAGAATTAAGATACAATGGATGTACGGATGGAACGGATTTTCACGGATTGGTACGGATTTTTTTATTTTTAATACAACGTTTGGAGGGTTTTAAACCTTCTAAACGGTTGATAATCCATTTATTAAAATAAATTTGACTATTTTCAACACACCGTTTGGAGGGTTTAAAACCCTCCAAACGTTTGATAATTTATTTATTAAAATAAATTTGACTCTTAATTTAAAAATAAAAAAATCCGTACCAATCCGTGAAAATCCGTTCCATCTGTACATCCATTGTACCCTAATTATTCAATATATAAAGATTAAGCTCTCGCTCCTTCTTTTACTTCTTTGCCTTTGTTGCGGTCTTCGAGTCCTTCGCGCAAGCAGCCCACCAAATAATTAGTGATAACGCCCACCGATTTCGACGCATCATCATTTGCAGGAATCGGGAAATCAATCGTATTCGGGTCACAATTCGTATCGACCATGCCGAACGTTCTCAAACCCAATTTTTTAGCTTCCGCCAATGCCAAATGCTCATGTCCGATATCGACGATGAAAACCGCAGCAGGTAGGCGCGTCATATTCGCAATCCCGCCCAATACTTTTTCAATTTTATCGCGGTCACGGCTCATCGTGAGCTTTTCCTTTTTATTGATGCTCGTATTCGACTCATCTTTCAACTTGCGGTCGATTTCGTTCATGGTTTTGACCGATTTCCGCACCGTTTGAAAGTTCGTCATCATGCCGCCCAACCAACGGTCAGTGACAAAAGGCATGCCGACACTCAATGCAGCCGCTTTGACCAACTCCCGAGATTGCTTTTTCGTTGCCACAAACAATACTTTGCGACCGCTTTTTGCAATCTGACGCATTGCCAACCCTGCACGCTCCAAGCATTCGCTCGTGCGATTGAGGTCAATCAAGTGGATCCCTTTATGTTCCGTGAAGATGTACGGCAACATTTTCGGATTCCATTTTCTTCTTTGATGCCCGAAGTGTACCCCAGCATCTAATAACTCATTATACGACGGTTTTTCCATTATTTTTAAAATAATTTGTTTGAAATAGGTCTATGCACTTTTTCAAAACGTGCCAAAACGCATTCCAAATGATAAAAAACGCAGCTGTCCAAGCTCCAAGATTAACGTTTAGAGAATTGGAAGCTCTTACGTGCTTTCGGTTTACCGAATTTCTTCCGTTCAACGGCTCTCGGGTCCCGCGTAAGGAACTTCTTCTCTTTCAATGGTTTACGGAATTCTTCGTTGATTTTCACCAAAATCCGTGAAATACCCATCCGCACCGCTTCAGCTTGTCCTTTGAACCCGCCGCCCGATACATTCACCACAATATCATAAGCTGTCGCCACACCTACTGTTTCAGTGGGGTCAGTGACTGCGCCTTGTACGTGCGTTTGCGGGAAATACTCCCGATAATCTTTGCCGTTGACCGTGATTTTACCTTCACCTTTTCTGAGGAAAACCCGCGCAACAGCAGCTTTTCTGCGCCCTACCGCATTTATGATTTCCATAATCTAATTTCAAATTTTTGAATGAATAATTTTAGATAACTGATGGTTTGAATTAGGTTTTTTAAGATACGCCATCGGACGATATCCCCTTTGGAGGGTTTCAAACCCTCTAAAGGTTTGATAATCAGTCTTTTTACTTAAACTCGAAAAAATCCTAATTCAAAAAAAATATCTAAAAATTATATCAACGGTTCCGGTTTTTGCGCGGTATGCGGGTGCGTATCCCCTGCATAGACGAACATTTTTTTGAAAATTGCCCGACCCAATTTGGTTTTCGGCAACATACCTTTCACGGCTGCTTCCATGATCATGGTAGGCTTGCGCTCCATCATGTCTTTCGCAATGACTCTTTTTTGTCCGCCTGGATACAACGAGTAACGAATGTACTCTTTTTGATCCATTTTTTTGCCCGTAAAAACCGCTTTATCCGCGTTAATCACGATTACGTAATCGCCGGTATCGGAGTGCGGTGTGAAGGAAGGCTTGTTTTTGCCACGCAGAACACTGGCAATTTTAGAGCTGATGCGTCCGACGTGTTCGCCCGCAACATCTACTACATACCATTTGCATTCTGCTTTTTCCTTACTAACGGATACCGTTTTGTAGCTCAAAGTATTCACCTTATGAACTTTTTGTTATATGAGAAAATCACACTGTATATCTACGTGTTGTGGATAACAGTATCTTAAAAAATCGCGCAAAGGTAGTCTTTTTTTTGAACCCAGCAAAAAAATGAAGATCTAATTTAGATTTTTGGCAAATTTTGTGGAAATTGTAAAGAAAAAGCCAATTGCTGCATTTTTTTCCACCAATTCCGTTTAGAATTGAAAAGCAAAAAGAGTACCCAAAGTGCGGCAAGTTGCAACTTGCCGCACTTTTTCCACCGCTTCTGTTTGGAATTGAAGAACAAGATTTAAGCATAAAGTGCGGCAAGTTGCAACTTGCCGCACTTTTTTCCGCCAATTCTCTTTGGAATGAAAAAGCAAGATAATAACTTAATACATATAATTTAATTTTAAAAATTATATTACCATAATAGATTGGTTATCAATCATATCTAACAATTCTCCTAATATCATTGCGGTCGCGCCCCACACTTTTTTCCCATACACATCATAATACGGCACGGCGGGCAACGTCAATCGCTCCGAAATCCAAACTTCCGTTATTTTCAAATTATCAGGATTTTTCAATAGGCTTAATGGCACTTCATAAATGGTTTTGACCTCCGAAGGTTGCGCCTTCCACTCAAAAGGCGCGGCAGACCATGCCAAATAGGGAAAAACTTGATATTTACTAACCGATATATATAAATCGCTCATTTGCCCAATTAAATGCACTTTTGAAATATCTATATGTACTTCTTCATGAGCTTCACGTAAGGCACATTGCCACATGCCATTAGGCAACGCACCATCACTCACCTGATAACCGCCGCCTGGAAAACTCATTTGCCCACTGTGCTTATCGCCAATGTGCAAGGCGCGTTCCGTTAAAACCAAATGCCATTCGGTTCCAACACTCGTTTTTTTAGGAAAAAGCAAGACTAAAACACTGGCTTTACGAGCATTTTCATCAGGCAAGGCTTCCAAAACCCGCAAGGGATGCGCTTTTTTTAAGTGCGCTTTTTTGCCAGGTAGCGGCGATTCAAATTGCTTGCTTAATGCAGTGATGAATAATGGTTTTTTCATTAAATATAATTTATATATAAATCGACAACAACGTTTGGAGGGTTTGAAACCCTCCAAACGTTATACGACCCACTGTGCGTTTTAAAAAAACTAAAAGTTATCCACATTTTTATCCAAAAACGTGGATAACTTTTAGTTTTTTTAAAAAAGAAGGGCGTTATTCACATTCAGGGCTTCTAAATGTGGATAATTTTTAAAACTTGAATTTTTTTGGATTCATTGGATTGAGCGATAATAATCCACAACACTCAATGAGTCCAAGTCTAAAAGAGCGCAAAATTAACCTTTTGCCACTACAAAAAGACAAAAGTTATCCACAAATTAAGAAAATATTGAATTGTGGATAACTTTGGAATCGGGAACTTTATTTCCCGCAAATCGCAGAAAATAAAGTTCTCGCCCCCCTTGTTATCCACATCTCTTTGTGGATAACAAGCCCATTTGTGGATAAAATAAGCGGCTTAAAAAGCATTTTCAACAACTTATCCACATTTTGCGAAAATAGCCTTAAAAATGTGGATAAAATGCGGCTTTTTTAAATTTTTAGAATGCTCCTTTATCCACATTTGCGATTTTTATGGATAAGTTTCTTTTTTAAAAGGATGCTTCCTAAAACTTATCCACATTACATCGAAAAAAGGTTGATTTTTTTGGAAAATTTATCTACATCGCACTTGTATGTGGATAAAAAATTTTTTTGACGGATTTTGCCGAAAAAGTTATCCACATTTTTGTTGTTTTTACGACGAAAATTAAAAAACTTAAAAAATGTTATCCACATTTGCTGCCTTTTTGGATTGAAAAATTCAGAAGGGTGAAAAGTTATACACATTCATTGCCTTTTTGAGTTGAAATACTTAAAAGGATGAAAAAGTTATACACATTCGAGTTGAGTTATCCACAAATGGATGTGTATAACTCTATTTGGCATGTGTATAACTTTCGCGGCGGTTTAAAACTTTATTAAAGTTAAAAATCGGGGCTATTGAAGTTCCAATCAAGACGATAATACAGATGAGTTTTTTAACTTATTTATAAAACATTCATTTGTAGTAAAATTTTTTGTTTTAATTAGTTAAAATTTTTGTTAAAATTAGTTAATCATGTTAATGATGATGAGTTTTTGTTTTAAATTTAAATTTAAGAAAAAATCGGTCATTATAAGCAATGTGGATAACATAGCTCTTACATGCTCGAAAAATGAGTTATCCACATACGAATGTGGATAACTTTGATAGTTATCAACATTGCTGTTTTTTTGGAAGCGTTGACAATCATCGAATTATACATAGTTATCCACATTTTCAGGTTTTTGTCGGATTAAAAAAAACATTAATCCCACAATGTGGATAACTCACTTTTTAATGTGGATAACTCACTTTTTAATGTGGATAACTCGCATTCCAATGTGGATAACTTTGAAAGTTATCCACATTGCAAAAGTTATCCACATCGGAATTGTTTTAAATGTGGATAACTCACTAGTTATCCACATAGTTATCCACATTGGTATGTGGATAACTTTTTGACCTAAATCGATGACAATCAA
>JBDLWG010000199.1:0-8844 GCA_039804385.1 Bacteroidota bacterium | reverse complement strand
AATTTGTATGAAAAAATATTATTTTAAACATTTAAAATAATCAAAGGGCTCTAAACAATCCAAACATTGATACATCGCTTTACACGCCGTTGAGCCAAATAAACTGACCATTTGGGTCTTTTTAGACCCACATTGCGGGCATTCTACGACTGGCGATCGTCCAAACAAGACTCTTACATGTCCAGAAGACTCCACAGGCGGCGCAATCCCATAGGCTTTCAACTTATTTTTACCTTGTTCTGAAAGCCAATCCGTTGTCCAAGCAGGTGACAAAACGTTTTTAATAGCTATATTTTTGAAACCCGCAGCCCCTAAAACACCCCGAATGTCCATTTCAATCACGTTCATCGCAGGGCAACCCGAATAAGTGGGCGTAATCGTTATCACAATTTGCTCCTTGATTTGCGCTACATCGCGCACAATCCCCAAATCCAAAATGCTCAAAACAGGCACTTCTGGGTCACAAACCGTTTCGAGTAATTGCCAAATGATTGTTAAATTCATCAATTTGTTGCAAATTTTTTACTAATTTGTAATTTACTGTTGAAAATTCGAGCACAAGGTGCGGCAAGTTGTAACTTGCCGCACCTTTTTCCACCTATCTATACTTTGCGTCGGGTGGTTTTGGGATACAATAGATATACGGATTCAACGGATTTTCACGGATTCGTACGGATTTCTTTGAACCCCAAATAAAAAATCCGTACGAATCCGTTAAATCCGTACATCCATTGTATCTCAAAACCATCGTGCGTCAAGTATATTTTCAATTGAAAAACGTCAATTCGAGCGCAAGCCATTTTATAACTTTTTTCACCAATTACAATTAGGATGCGTACGTTGCAAATGCTGCATTTCTGCCAAAATATAGCCTAATGATTCGGTATGAATCCCTTCTTTTCCACCTTTTTGCATCCATTTTTGGGTTGGAACGACCAAAGTTGCCCTTTTTAAAACCTCTAAAACCGTCTTTTCCCAAGCCAATTGCACCTGATTTAAATCTGCCGAAATTTCATAACTCCTTAAAAATGAATCGATTGTATTCGGCGTAATCAATTCGCCTGTGAATCGCCACAACTCATTCAAGGCTTGTTGCACGCGCTGATGACTGTACGCCGTCCCATCGCCCAACCGAATCACCCATTCCGCAGACCATTGTAAATGATACCGCGCCTCTTTCAACGATTTTGCCGCAATTGCCGCCAAATTTTCATCTTTGGACGATTGCAAAAGCTCCAAAAAAGGAACATGATAGGCATCATATAAGAATTGTCGCATCAGCGTTTTGCCAAAATCACCATTTGGCAATTCGACCAATAAGAGGTTTCGATAGGCGCGTTCATCTCTAAAATAGGCTAAATCATCTTCCGTTTTGCCCATATTTTGGATTTTAGCCGCGTATTGATAATAATTCCGCGCTTGTCCGATGTGGTCAAGCGCGATATTCGATAGGGCAATATCCTGTTCAAGCGCGGGCGCGTGACCGCACCATTCCGATAAACGATGCCCCAAAATCAACGCCGTATCCGCCAATCGGAGGGTATAATCTAAAAGTTGTTCATTCATATTTTGAAATTTACATATGCGTAATCGAATCAGGTACCTTATAAAACGTCGGATGTCGATACACTTTATCCTGTGCAGGGTCGAACCAATTTTCGCTTTCATCAGGATTCGACGCATGAATATGGCTCGATTCGACGACCCAAATACTCACGCCTTCCATGCGGCGTGTATAGACATCGCGGGCATTTTCGAGTGCCATTTTCGCATCAGTTGCGTGCAAACTGCCAACGTGTTTGTGGTCTAAACCCTGTCGGCTGCGGATGAATACTTCCCAAAGAGGAGTGTCTTTTACCATGATTTCCAAACGTTTTAGTTTTCAAAGCAAAGTTACGAATAAACAAAAATTTCTTTTGTAACTTTGACCCTTTGTTCTGAAAAAAATCAAAAAAATCAATATGAACCTGCCTTTTCGCATTGCACGACGGTATCTTTTTGGGAAAAAAAGTTTTAATGCTATCAATATTATTACCAGTATTTCGGTTTTCGGACTCGCGCTCGGTACAGCGGCATTGTTGCTGATTTTGTCGGTTTTCAATGGTTTTGAAGTCCTGATTGCGGGGATGATTGGCAAATTTAACCCTGATATTAAGGTAACTTTGCTCAAAGGCAAGACTTTTAAAGCGGATACGGCTCAAATTGCAGCGATTCGCCAACTCAAAGGTATCTATGATGTGTCTCAAACACTTGAAGAAAGTGCATTATTTGAATACGGAAAATCGCAAGCCTTTGGGATTGTCAAAGGCGTAGATGCGCATTTTCAACGCGTCAATCCTGTGGATTCGGCAGTGGTGCAGGGCAAATTCGCGCTCGGTGATGAGGATAAATCGTTTGCAGTGGTTGGCGGCGGTTTATACGGTCAATTGGGGATTACGACAGACAATCAACTTACGCCTTTGAGCGTTTATATGCCCAAACGCGAAGCCGTTAGCGCGTTAGACCAGCCGTTTAACAAACGATTAACGTATCCGACAGGTGCGTTTCTGATTCAACAAGAGTTTGATAATCAATATGTTATCACTTCTTTAGAGTTTGTACAAGATATTTTAAACGCGCCAGAGGAAATATCTGCCATTGAAATTAAATTGGAAAAAGGCGTTCTTGCAGCCCCCATTTCCGCCCAAATCAAACAAATAGTGGGTTCAAAATTTGCCGTCAAAGACCGGCTTCAACAAGATGCGGCGTTGATGAAATTGATGAATATGGAAAAATGGTTAGCGTATTCCATTGTGAGTCTGACGATTTTGTTGATTGGTTTCAATATGGTTGGCACTTTATGGCTGATGGTGTTGGAAAAGCAAGGTGATATTGCCGTTTTGCGGGCAATGGGCGCGGATGATACCTTGATTCGACGGATTTTTTTACACGAAGGATTATTGTTATGCCTCATGGGTATCCTTTTGGGGACGGGTTTGGCGGTCGGTTTAAACGCTTTACACCAAGCCTTGCCGAATGGATTGATACCATTAGCAGCAGGTTTTATACAGCGATATCCTGTATCAATGCGCATCGGCGATTTTCCGATAGTCGCTTTGACGGTGATTATCATCGGCAGTTTGGCGACATTGCCTGCTGCCTTGCGTGCGCAACGCGTGCGTGCAACGATTCATCAAGATTAAGTATAATTACCAACAACACCGTTTGGAGGGTTTCAAACCCTCCAAACGGTTGATAAACGGTTGATAAACGGTTTGATACACCATACTACCATGACAAAAAATACAGTTCGCCTCCTCATTGCGTTGATGACGCTCGCTTTATTCGGCGTGTTGGCATTGCAAATGCGCTTCACGTACCAAGCCTACCAAGTCAAAGTGGATCAATTTACGACGCACCTTTTCGCCATCCTCAATAAGGTGACGGAACGGGTTGATAATGATGAAAATTATCAAGTGTTGAATGGGTATTCGGTTGCGTTTAAAGATGATAAGTATTTGACTGCCAAACAGTTGCGTTTTGACGCGCCCATTGAAGAACGGATTGATTTGGGCAAATTAGACTTATTTATCCAAGAGGCGATGACCAATCATGGCATCACTTTGGCGTATGCATATGGGGTGTATTCGCATAAAAAAGCAGGTTTTGTGATTTCCAAAGATACGTATGGGGAAGCTCATTTTTTGGTAACCGATACCGCAAAAGTTTCTGGTTCTGAATTTTTGAAAACATCTCCCTTCAAAGCCAATCTTTTTCAAACCGATTTAAGCACACCCGGCTATCTAACGATTTGGTTTCCAAACAAATCGAGTGCGTTTTGGGGCAATTTATGGCAAGGTTTGGTGCTATCCTTGCTGTTTGGGGGCATCATTTTGGGGTCATTTATCTATACGATGCGAGTAGTCATGCGTCAAAAAAAGTTGTCGGAGATGAAAAATGATTTTATCAACAACATGACGCATGAATTAAAAACGCCGATTGCAACCATTAATATGGCAACCGATATTATCAGTAATCCAAATATGGCTCCTGATAAAATGAAACGTTTTATTAATATCATTCGCCAAGAAAACGACCGAATGAACGCTAATGTGAGTAATATTTTGCAAATGACGTTGATTGATAGAGAAGATTTCAAATTAAAATTGACGGCTATCAACCTACATGATGTGATTTTGAAGGCGGCGGATTATATTCAACTCCAAGTGGATAAAAAAGAAGGAAGCGTTGAGACCCATTTGCTTGCGCAACAACCTGTGGTTGAAGGAGACCCCTCTCATGTGGCAAATATTATTAATAATTTGCTTGAAAATGCTCATAAATATTCGCCCGAAAAGCCTGAAATAACCATTTCGACCCGTAATTTGCCACATGGTGTAGAAGTCGTTGTGGCAGATAAAGGGATTGGGATTAGCAAGGAAGCGCGGAAATACGTTTTTGACAAATTTTATCGCGTTTCGACGGGCAATTTGCATGATGTGAAAGGTTTTGGATTGGGATTAGCCTATGTCAAAACGATGATGACGGCGCATAAAGGACAAGTGGATGTGAAAAGTGAACCCGGAAAAGGCAGTCAATTTATACTCCTTTTCCCCTTTCGAGTCTCGGAGGAACGCGCTGACGAATCCGAAGAAGATTAATTTTAATCATTAAAATATTGAATTTCAAATTATTATGATTGATAAAATTAAAAACTTTATTCAAAGGAAATTTTTTCGCAATGCGCAAGCGCGTTGGAATCATCAATATGCAACAGGGCAATGGGAAGGTTTAAAAGCGGTTGTTGAATTGGAACGCCAACAAGTGATTCAAACTTTTTTTAATCAATTTAAACCCAATGGCAGTTTATTGGAGTTTGGTTGTGGATTTGGGGTCTTGCCTGCGCAGGTTTTCCAATCCAAAGGCTATTCCAAGTATTTGGGCATTGATGTATCGGATTTTGTGGTTGAAAAAGCCCAATCTTTCGCGAATGAACGCACTTTTTTT
The DNA here is from genome assembly GCA_039804385.1 of Bacteroidota bacterium. Lineage (GTDB taxonomy): Bacteria > Bacteroidota > Bacteroidia > Chitinophagales > Saprospiraceae > JAAFJT01. Next base: position 3,858 of record JBDLWG010000199.1, on the reverse strand, counting down.
GAGGTGGGCGATATGGAAAACTATGTTTTTCGGGAAAAATGGGATGCGATTGTGTTGAATGAGTGCATTTATTACGCCAAAGATATTCCAAAATTGATAACGCATTGTTTGAAAAATGGATTGAAAACAGATGGCGTTTTGATAGTCAGTTCCCACGAATTTAAGCGGAGTCCAGCCATTTGGAGTGATTTAAACCAACAAATGACGTTTTTAGACAGCAAAAGGGTCGAAAATGAACGGAGTTGCTGGCGTATCGCTATTTTGAAACCTTAAACTGGATGGAGGTACGGATTTCACGGATTTTTACGGGATTTTTACGGATTTTTTGAATTAGCTTACACTATTAGCGTGTAGAACCTTAATACGTAAGTCACTGGTTTTCAATCCCAAAGGGATGTCATTTTGGTAATACGAGATGCTGTCCCTCCTCCGAGCGAAGTCCCGAAGAGGCGATCCTTTATCGCGTTACCCAAGTGCCGTCCCTTCGGGACTTTGAGCAGGGATGGAGCGCATCTGTGTTACCAAAATGACATCCCTTCGGGATTAAAAACCAATGACTTACGTATTAAGGTTTTGCACACTAATAGTGTAAGCTAATTCAAAAAATCCGTAAAAATCTCGTAAAAATCCGTGAAATCCGTACATCCATCACCTCTATTTTTTTTTGAGCAATTTCAAATGCCCTCCTTTGTTTTTTTCGACTTTTAAATCGGTGCGTTGCACGTACTGATAAGGATTTTGATGCCGCACTTTCGTAGCAACCCCGCTATACAATTCGTAACAAGGCAGTTCGGCAGCTTGATTCGCCTCCAACACATTACATAGACTTTGTATGAATACGCTTTCATCGCCCACCTTCACTTTATGAGCACTCGTCATCACATATCGACTCGTCAATTCGGGCTGTCCGAGTACGTATGGAGGTTGTTGTGGGCTGCGAGTGGGTTTAGTACACACGTCCAAAGCAAACGCGCCTGCTAAACAAGCATCTAAAATAATTTCAATATGTCTAACTTTGGGCATGCTATCCACCGCTTCTATCAAGTCCAAACAAGTGAAATGATGCGTTAAATCGGTCTCATCCGCAGCGTCCACAGGCACTAAACAAGGGATACCCTCAATATTATTGCCATGCCCTGCGTAAAAAAGAAGGATATTATCGGTTCTTTTCCCATGTTTTTTGCCAAAATCCTTCAATGCCGTTTTCATTTGTTGATAAGTGGCATCTCGAAGTATCTGTACATCGCTAAATTGATATTGTTCTTTTAAAATTTTTGCCACCTTTTCGGCATCCGCTATGGGTTTGTCCAACGGCTGCCAGCTATTGGAATTTACATAATGATTATTGGCTATTAGTAAGGCGTGATATTGAATCGTCGGGTCGAAACGAAAAAAACGCGTATCAGCATGCGCCCCTACATAATTGCCCACTTCTACCCTAATTTCTTGGTTGCCCAACCGATTAGTATCTAACGTCAGTCGGCATTCTAACGAATAGGTATCTTGCTCTTGAACCATTTTCCAATGGATTTTGGATACCAATTGGTCATTGAGCCATACTTTTGGGACGCTGATGGCAAGCGTACTCACCACTTTGACCCGCAAAAGCATATCGAAATGAATGAAAATCGGCTGGGTCGTATCTGGGAAAGTCACGGTTACCAGAGGCGGTTTCAAAAACGATAAAGGATGCCAACCTTGTTTGGTTTGCACCCAAGCAACTCCACTACTGCATGGTTGGAGGTCTTTATAGGTTTCTGGGCTCACTTTTCGACCCAAAGTATCTATGAAAAACCACTCTTTGCCTTGTAATACCCCTGCAATCCCTTCTGAAAAAGGTTTGATTTGGTCATAGGTTTCCCCTATCCAATGTCCATTTAGGTTAATAAAACCCCATTTACCTGCTTTTTTTACGGCTGCCCGACCATTGGAAAAGCCATGAATAGGAAGGTTTTTCGCATCTAAGCCTTGCGGAAACGAAAATCGAACTTTGCCTGTTAGGTCTATGAAACTCAGTACACCAGGTTGCTCACAGACAGGCGCGTAACCTTGTTTGAAAAAACCTGCGTCAACGCGCCTTTTCTTACAAGGAATTACTACATTACCAAATGGATTGATATATCCTTTTTCATTCGGCTTTTCATCGGCGGAAACGACCGATAAACCATGGGAAAACCTGCCCAAATGCGGAAATGCAAGCGAAATGGGAAATTCCAGTTCATTGGTATCGATAAGTTTAAATTTCAAAGCATTCTTGCCCAAACCAACTCGAAGCCGATTTTCGGATACATCGCCGATATTATCATATTTGAAATCAATCACTTGTTTCAATTGTCGATTGATGAGTCCCCATTTGCCTTTTTGCTGCACCGCGGCAAACCCGTTGCAAAAAGAACGCGCAGCGTCATAAGTATTGCCCACTAATGCCCCTTTCGTATCGCGGAATTGCCAAATGCGCTTGGATGACCCCGCCGTTTCCAATAAAACAAGTGCGTAACCGTCTTGATACGAGTGTACTTCGGGATAATGGTCTTTAGATAAATCGTTTATATTTTCCAAAGGCACAAAATGCCATGAATCGGCTATTTTGACTGCTGCGATTTGATGGGAAAAGGGTTTTACCGCTACTATATCAGGGTTGTGCGTTCCGAATAATTGAGCCATCGCCATTTGCCCAGAAGTCGATAGGGCTATTAAAAAAATTGCTTTTTTCATACTTTGAATATTACAATAATAAAAAATTTGTATGTTACAATTGAAAATAGGATGGATGTACGGATTTCACGGATTTTACGGATTTTTACGGATTTTTCACGATTTTTTCACGATTTTTTTAAATCTAAATCCGTGAAAATCTGTGAAATCCGTGAAATCCGTACATCCATCAACCCACACCAAAATGGTCAAAGAGCCACTGTTTTAAAAAAAAATGCCAGCACTAAATTCTTGACTATTGCGGGCTATCAATTGCCCGATAGCAAAATCATAAGTTGCCCAAGCGTAGATTTCAACTTTAAAACCATTATCGGTATGGATGGGCATATGCAAATAACCGAGTTGTAATTGCGTTCGTTTTGCAGTATTCAGACCGCCGCCTATCCAAAAAGCAGCAGGTAAAGACATTCGATAATTAAGTTGGGCAAAAGTTGGATACGCTAATGTCTTATTATTCAGCACTTTACAAATTAAAAGGGAAAGATGATGATGTGTTCCAGTCGTGCGGGCTTGGTTAAAAACAGCCTTATCTTGTTCCTCATTCCAACCTGATGTAATCGTTCTCGGCTTGCCAAACGCGTACTGCATCAAGAGATTGACCTCTTTAAAGTCCGAAAAAGGCGTTCCAAAACCACGATTCGACCTGTAACCAATGCCAATATAACTCCGTTTCGCGTTAGCAAGGGCAAAACTGACTTTCGTTGTGACCACTGCTGCTTGTGCGTCTTGATGCACGCGTTGAATATCAGGGTCGCCTGGATGTTCATATAAAATATTATCCCGATTTAAACTTTGTTGCGTCCGCTGCATTCCGATACCGCCAAGCAATTGCAAACCTTTGTCATTTAAACGCAAAACACCGCCCACATGTGCAAAATAATCCCTCAGTTGAGTATTTTCTAACTTAGCCTGTGTGAAACCGCCCCCTATTTTCAACCCAAAAACGGATGAATGGGTTGGATTTGGCAATCGGTCTAAGGTGGTAGCATACGATTGGCGATATTGATTGGAAGCAACTTTTGTGGAACGAAAACTATTATTCCAATACAAATCCGCTTTCAATAATTTTTTATCGGTGCGCTCGCCGCCATCGATTTTATCAAAATAAAAATTGGGCAAAGCCGACGGTTGATAAAGGGTCAT
>JBDLWG010000198.1:0-12304 GCA_039804385.1 Bacteroidota bacterium | reverse complement strand
GCAACTAAAATCTTTTTCATAAACGTTACAAGTAATTGATAATTAATTTTTTATGAAAAAATTAAACGTAAATATCAAAATATCGTCGTAAAGATAATTGAAAACATATAGAAAGCTATATGTGTTGTATTTTTTTTTAAAGGAAGGTGGTTTTTGTCGGTTGGAATCAAGGTGAAATTGGGTGAAATTTAGATTTTTGATAAATGGTTTTGGCAAGCAATATTTAATTTTGTTCAAAAAAAATTTACCTTTGCGCTCTTGGTAACTCGTTGTATTCTAACAAACGAATTTGAAACCAAACTTACAATCTTTTTTCTAAATCATTTACGTACTTACAATGGATTTTTATTGGATTTATGAATTACCAAATTGGTTCTTTTTTACTTTAATTGTTGGCTTTTTCGTCTTATTTTCGCTTTTAGGAACTCTCTTTTTAGGGCGGCATTTGGAAAATTTTTTCGGACTCACAGAAGACACAAATGATATTGTGGGTCATTTTTTATCAATGAGTGGTGTTTTTTACGGGATTACCTTGGGCTTAATCGCGGTTTCGACTTATGAAACCTTCGGTGATGCCGAGTCCAGTGTCACGAATGAGGCTAATTCGCTCAATACATTGTACCGAGCGACGAACCTTTTTGAACGCTCCGACAAAAAGCAAATGCGCAATACCCTCAAACAATATGCAGCCTATATGGTCAACGATGGCTGGGATTTGCAGCGACAAGGCATGGTTCCAACAGGATTATCGGCTATTGTGGATACTTTTCAAAAACAACTCATTGATTATCAAATTATTACAGATAAAGATAAAATTGTTTTTGAGGAAGTGTTGAAAAGTTTTAACGATTTAAGTGAACGGCGAAGACTTCGCGTAAGCAACATCACCGCAGGATTGCCTGGAACCATTTGGCTTATTTTATTATTGGGCGCATTCGTCAATGTCGCGTTGACCTGGCTTTTGGTCATTGACAATCGCCGATTTGATATTTTGATTAATACACTGAGTGGTATTTTATTGGGGTCTCTCATTTATTGGATTGCGGCGATGGACAATCCATTTCGGGGCGAATATAGTGTGAGCCCAGAAGCATTTGAACTGTTATTGAGCGGTTCGATGAAATAAGATAGATTTATAAATTTATAATGGAACTTGTAACGCTATAAAACATTGAGAATAAAGCACTTAAATTTTTATTTTTTATACCAGAACCAATTAATGTATGAACCATTCTGTGAAAACACCCTTATTTGGGACGCTCCGCAAAGCCTTTCGAATGGCTTTGGCGGCGAATAAACGAGAAACCTCTTCTGAAGAAGTCGTGCAACGCCATGAAGCTACGATGCTCAATCGGCGCAAATTCCTTGAAAATTCAGGAAAAACGTTATTACTCGGCGGTCTTGCCCCGAATTTGTTGTTGGGTACGCCCCAATTACGCGCTCGTTCCTTGTTTCAAGGAGCGGATAAACCCAATATTGCCATTATTGGCGCAGGGATGGCGGGTTTGAACGCACTCCACACATTAAAAAAAGCTGGATATGATGCGACGATTTATGAAGCATCTGGACGCACAAGTGGTCGGATTTTCAGCGTTCAAGGTGCCATGGGCGATGGCACTTGGGCGGAATTTGGGGCAGAATTTATTGACACGAATCACAAAGATATGTGGGATTTGGTCAAGGAATTTAACCTCGACTTGATTGATTATGCCCAAGAATCGGAAACAAAACTTCATAAAGAAGCCTTTTTCTTCAATGGCAAACATTATTCATTGGCGCAAGCGGTGGAAGCGTTTCAAGGTTTTGCAGGACGCATGAAGAAGGATATGGATACGTTGCCAAAGGAAATTTCGTATGAGACCAAAGATCCCATTGCTAAGAAATTTGATAACAGGTCTTTATCCGAATACCTCGAAAAAGTGGGCGCAACAGGTTGGATAAAGCGTTTTATTGAGGTGGCTTATGAGTCCGAATACGGGCTTTCTCCGCAAGTGCAATCCAGTTTGAATCTTTTGACGTTAATTTCGCCCGATACCGAAAAAGGGGAAATCGAATTGTTCGGCGAAAGTGATGAGCGTTACAAAACGCGGGGCGGGAATCAAATGATTCCAGATGCGTTGGCGAAAAAATATGAATCCCATATTGAATTGCATCAATCGTTGGAATCCATTCGTCCGTCTGGCAATGGTTACCATTTGAATTTTTCTAAGAAAAAAGATGTTAAAGCGGATTTTGTGGTGATTGCAATACCGTTTACGCGCTTACGGCAGGTGGATATTGGGTTGTCGATGCCACAAGTGAAATGGGATTGTATTAATAAAATGGGTTATGGGATGAATGCCAAATTGATGATTGGCATGAAATCGCACTTTTGGCGCAAAAAAGGTTATGGCGGATTGGTTTATGCCGATAATGGTGTGCCAAATGGTTGGGATAATACTCAATTGCAAACAGGCGAAGAGGATGCCGCAGGACTTTCCATTCTTTTTGGGGGTAAATTGGGGTTAGATGTCGGGAAAGGTTCAGCTGAATCGCAAAAAAATATTTATTTGCCGAAGTGGAATCAAATTTACAAAGGGGCGACCGAACAATTTAATGGAAAAGTGGCTCGGATGCACTGGCCCAGTTATCCATTTACGATGGGCAGTTATATTTGTCCAACGGTGGGGCAAAAAACGAGCTTTCTGGGCGTTGAAGCCGACCCTGTTGGCAATGTTTTCTTCGCGGGCGAGCATTGTGGAGGCGATTTCTCTGGTTTTATGAACGGCGCGGCATTGAGTGGACGGGTTGCGGCAGAAGGCATTTTGGCGAAAGTCGGTGCGAAATAGATGCCTTAACGTTTGGAGGGTTTCAAACCCTCCAAACGTTATACGACCTTGAAAATCAATTTTTTAGTAAGGATACCGTTTTGTTCAGCGAAAACCCATTTTACACTTTCCAAAAACGCAATAATGCTGTTTCAATCGCCAAAAAAAGCAATGCCGCAATAATACACCACCGCCACAAAATAACACCTTGATTGCGCTCGCCAACAATAGACGTTAGGTTAGAATCGGCGGTTCCGTCCATAATTTGCAGATTTTTACGAACAAATTGTTTTAAATCTGCATTCCCAAAATATTCTAAGGACGATTCGCGCCTATCGAAATTGAACGCATATTTATGCAAAATCGAATCAGGTTTCACGTATAAATTGTAAAAACCAGCCTCTTTGATACCTTCTTTCACACCCAAAAGAGCCTTACTTGCAGCAATTCGTTGTTCAGGAATGAACTCTTCAGTTCGACCTTTGAGTTTAAATGCCGTTTCGCCCACAATCCCTTTGCTATCCGCCTCAATATAATCGTCTTTTCCAATCATATAAGCTAATTTATTATCTTTTGCGGCGGAAATCGCTGCTTTGTATAACATTGGAACAAACACTTCTCCATTCCGCGCTAAATCATTGTACTTTTCGTCCAAAGGTGCGGCGCAAAGGTACAAATGTCCATTTCCAACCTTATTTTTAGTGAAAAAATGCGTTCCATCCCGATAACTCAACAGATTTTCACCACTCCGATTGCGCAAACCAAAATTGCCTTGCGTAACAGGTAATTTCATATTAGGCGATTTTTGCAAATAGACATCCTTGAAAATGAACTCTTCGGTATTCATCTGCGCTACTTCGCGGGTATTATTTTCAAAGGTTTCTAAAATATTAGCATTTACACCATTTAAAAAACCAGTGTAACTGCCCAAATTCGCATTCGGTGCGGGAAAAGCAATCACATTACCACCATTTTTCATATACGTCCCCAATTCACTCGCCAAACCAGAGGAAATATTGGACAAACCATTTAAAACAATCATTTGATGCGTCGCAAATTTAGAATATTCCAAGCCATTGACGTTTTGATTTATCACCCGAAATAATCGATTGCCCGCTAATGCTGCATCCAAATATCGATTTGGTGCGTTTTCATGGATAGTCAAAATATTGATAAAGGAAGGCACGTTGAACGCAAAATAATATTTGTCATCAAATTGAATCGGATAATCTGTTAATTCCAAAACGGCTTCATGCCAGCCTGTACGCAAAATAGTGATATTTACCGTATCCGTTGCAGAAGACATGGCAGGAATATTAAACGTGCCAACAGGTTTGGTTTGACCATCATATTGCAAGGTCAATTTCACATTTTCAATATTTTCATTGGTAAAATTCGTGATTTTAACCACTAACGCATTCGTTTGATTCATCATTTGTACAGGTGCTTCAAACCAAGCCGAATCAATCGCAATATTTTTTTCCTGCACCGCTTCCAAAGGCACTAAATGAATCTCTGTCGCAGAATCTTTAAATTTAGAAAAATCACATACATTTTTTTGAAAATCAGAAACAACAAAAGCGGTCTGATTCACCGATTTCGACGCATGTAAGGCTTGATTTTGCCGCGTCAAAATTTTTGACATTTCGCGCACCGCAGGTGACGATTTGATTTCATCAATAAAACGCAAAGCATCCTCTTTTCCCACCAATCGCTGATGCCTTCCTTCAAAATCATTCGTTAAAACTTGAAAACGGTCTGTATTTGCATAAGCTGCCACAATCTCCCGACCGCGCTGTTTTGCTTTCTCCAAAAGCGATACATCTTTACTTAATGCGTTCATACTGAATGAGTTATCAATAAAAACACTGACGGCTTGTTCGCCTTTTTTGACAGCACCCGCTTTGGGCAAGAACGGTTGCGCGAAGGCTAAAACCATCGCAGCTATCGCCGCCGCCCGCGACAATAAAACCAACAAATTGCGCAATTTCGACCGCGCCGAAGTTTCTTCTTTGACTTCTTTCAAAAAACGGACATTCGTAAAATACACCGTTTTAAACCGCCGAAAGTGGAATAAATGAATGATGACAGGTATCGCAATTGCCGCCAAAGCGGTTAAAAATAAGGGAAATACGAATTGCATATTTTGTAATGTGTGTAATAGCTTGAAATTAGATGGCTATGCTTTTTCACTACACAACCAACAAAAGCAACTATTTTGGTTCGTTTTGTAGCGAAAAGGGTGCAAATTAATCTTTTTTATACGGTCGTACCAATATTTTGTTATTGTGCCGTACCATTTTGCGTTTTTCGGTGCAAAATTCGATACAATTTGTATTCTTCCCATGCGTATAACAGCTCCGTTTCATACTTGGATTGCAATACCTTTTCTACATTTTTTTGGAAAACAACGATTTTTTGTTCTATTTTCAAATCCTTTAAATACAAACTATCTTTGGCAACATCGCTCGTATGTTCGCCTGACAATTTGTAACCTTTTTGATTATACATTCGCATCGTAAACAAAAAATGGGCAACATAACTATTGTGCGCCAACGCATATTCGCGCCAATCCGGTCGAACATCCGCCAAATGTCGAACCAATAAACCATATTTTTGTTCCACATCTTTCTCGGATGTCCAATAAATTTTCAAAAAAAGTTGCTGATAAGGCAATACAAAAAAGAAAATAATAAAGCATAAACCATATAAAATAGGGCGCAATGGAGTTGTATTATCTGAAAATCTTCCAACCAATTGCCTATATAAAAACGACAACCCAATCCCAACTAACATCGCCAATAAGGGATAGATGGGCGCGTCATACCAGCCATTCGCGCATCCATTGGAAATAATGATTAAAAATGAACTAATTACACATAATAAAAGTCTTGTAAATCTTTTTTCATCCGTTTGATTGGAATCCATTCCAATCAATAAACTTAATGGCAATAATTGCCACAAGGCGAAAAAACGACTTTCATAAGAAATTTGTTTAATATAAAACCATTTATCCGAAAGGATGGTAAACGTATTATTTTTCGCCGTATTTGTGTAACGCGGCAACATTTCCATCCGCCAAACATCTTGAAAATGTCCAGGATGTAAGTATTCACAAATGCCATAATACCCACAAACGACACTGATAATGATGCTTGACGCAAGGTAAAAAGACCGATTTTTTAAAATCAAGACCACTTTTTTTGAAAACAACGCATATAAAAAAAAGCCAGGCAGCCATAAAAATCCAACAATACTTTTAGTCAAAACAGCTGCCGTCGTTGCGATGGCGAATCGAATAAAATGTTTATTTAAATCATTATCAATACTTTTTGTATAAAAATTTTTAATAATAAAATAAAATTCAAACAAACTCCACAATAATAAAAAACTCAACAAAGCATCATGATCGCCTGTCCGTGAAACATGTTGCCGAATAAATCCTTCCGAAACAATCAACGCCAAACCTGCAAAAAAACCACCTTCTAAATTTTTTAATTCATTTTTGAAAAACGAATACATTAAATACACAATACCCAAAGTAGCCAATGCAGAAGGCAGTCGAACTGCTAAAACATTGATTCCCAATAGTTTAAAAAATAAAATTTGCACCCACATCAACAAAACAGGCTTGGTTTCCCAATTGTCTGCTACGCCAATGTAATGTCGGACGAACCAATCGCCATTATTCATCATCTCCATAGCGGCAATCGCATTGCGTGATTCGTCCCACATTTGAATCGGTAACATGTCCAATTTTAAAAAAATGGGAAGGCATATCGCTATGAAAAACAAGGTATTTAAAACATATTTTTGGATTTGCATCATTTTATTCGTTCATTTCATCTTTTTTACGTTCACTTTCCAACACATTCGCGCCTTTCAGCACCCATTTGGATTTTCCATCATAATCACCAACACCCATGAAACCATTTTTAGTACCTGTTGGTTTGAAAATTTGTTTTTTAAACCAAAATTTGCCGTCTGTACTTTGACTATCAACTTTAAAAACAAAAAGTTTGTCTTCTTCCTGTACGACGGCGGTTTCGGGTACTGCCCAACCTGTGGCATTTTGGGTTTGAATCATCGCGGTCACTTGCATTTCGGGCAGAATCATCATCCCTTTTGGCGGCTCAAAGGTAACATGTAAAAGGATTGTTTTTTGAATCGGGTCGATTTCTCGACCAATAAATTCAATTTTTCCCGTCACTTCTGGTATATTGGGATCCACAAAATGCAGGCGAACCGCTTGATTTTCCCGAACCAATTGCAAATCGCGCTCATATAAAAAAATATCAGCATGCAAATCATCTAAATTTTTAATATGAGCTAATTTTGCCCCTTCCGCTACAGTCGTACCAAGATTGACAGGAAAATGCTCCAAATAACCAGCAATTGGCGCAAACACTTGAATTTTACTAATAATATCATAGTCCGATAAATCTGAAATGGAGATGCCCGCCAATTTCAACCGCGCTGTACTTGTTTTCAAAACTACATTTTGATAGGCAATTTTACTTTCGACTTCTTGCAAATTTTTCTTAGCACCTACATTTTCTTGATTTAAAATCCGTTGTCTATCAAGTTCTTGTGTCAAAAACGATAATTCACTTTTAGCTTTCCAATAATCTTGTTGCCAATTGATGATTTCGGGCGCGGTCAATTCCATCAACAATTGTCCTTTTTTGACAGGTTGTCCTTCTTTGACAAAAAATTTATCGACCGTCCCGCGATACGTGCAACTGGCATCTGCCATCGCGTTTGCCAAAATCGTGACTTTGCCGTTTGCCGTAATGCCACCTTCCAAAGCCTGTCGAGTCGGTTTGCCCAATTCGATGTGCATCAACTGCAATTGCGCCGAATCTAAGGCGATAGGCGTTTCCTTTTTAGCGGCTGCTGCTTCTAATGCAGGTGCTTCTTTTTTGGATTGACACGCTATTATAATTAAAAAAAATATTGATAAAGTATTGATTTTCATTGTTTTAATTTTATTTTTATCCAAGCCATGACGCAACAAAATAGGCTGTTCCTGCTGCCGCCGCGCCTATCAATGCCGTGCGAAAGGCACCCGAAATGGGATTTTGACCAATAATTTTATTTTTAAAATAGCCAAATAGAGCTAATGCAATTAAGGTGATTATCACAGACCAGCGAAAACTAATCGCCGTTTCATCAAAAAACCAATACGTACTTAGCGGAATCATTCCGCCAACAATGTACGCACCGCCAATATTCAAAGCCGATTGTCGCGCTCTATCAGGGTCGGGTTTTTCCAAACCGAGTTCAAAACGCATCATAAAATCCACCCATTTGTCACGGTCTTTTGACAATGCTTCTACCACAATTTGTTGGTGTTCCGCGCTCAAACCGTACTCGGCAAAGACTTCTCGCACTTCCTCTTTTTCGCGTTCGGGATACAAATAAGTCTCATCATACTCGCGTTTGAGTTCGGCATTGTAATGATCGACCTCCGTTTTACCCGCCAAATAGCCGCCTAATCCCATCGCAATTGAGCCAGCAATGATTTCCGCAATGCCCGCTGTGAGGATAATTTTGTTATTCGCCACCGCGCCACTCAATCCAGCCGCCAATGCAAACGGAACCGTCAAGCCATCCGCCATGCCGATAACGATGTCGCGTAAGGTGTCAGAACTTTTAAAATGCTGCTCGTGATGTAAATGAGTATCCATTGTTATTTTTAAAATATTGGTTATCAGTAATTTTTAAATAATTATTTAAAATAATTTAAATAAATGATTGCTTCATTATACGCTTTCAACGCATTCAAATAGCCCAATTGCACTTCAAAGGCTTGTCGCAAACTTAAAATTTCAGCAAATGCTTCGAGTTCGCCTGCTTTGCGTGCTTTTTGAGTGCCTTGTAAAATCGTTGCCGCTAAAGGCAATTGCTCTTTTTCGTAAAAAGCCAATTGATTATCAGCCATTTTGAAATCATTGACATACTTTTGAAACAAATTTTTTAATTCAAAATCTGTTATTTCAGCTTCTTTTTGCGTGATTTGAATGGATAATTCGGCTGATTGAATTTGCGCATCTAACGGTTTTGTCCAAATTGGAACATAAATACCCAATCGAAATACAGGAAATTGGAATGGTGCAGAAAACCATTGATTCAATCCTGCAAAAAAAGTAGGCATTTTAGCCATTTTTTGTTGCTCAAACAATGATTTTTCCAATAGAATATTTTGCTCATTGCGCGTTTGAATCGGCAAAGTTCGATTCGGAGTCGTTATTAATGAGGTGATAATGCGTTTTTGAAACGTATCGCTTGTTTGAATATTGGAGGTCATCAAAAAGGCTTCTAAAGCGGTGCGACTATTTTCTACTTCCAATTCGGAAATGCGAAAGGCTTGATGCACCGTTCTATGAAAACTCTCCAAATTTAATTGCTCTAAACCCGAAATTTGACCCACTTTGTATTGCATTGAAACAATTCGATGGAGTTCTTGAAATAAACTATCTTGATTTTTTAAATAACGATTTTTGGTTTTGTAAAACAACAAATGTTGATAAAGCAGGCGCGTGTGTAAAGCAATATCGTAAATAGCCACTTCCTTTTCTGCTTTGGCAATGTTTATTTTTTGTTTTAATGAAATTTCATTTTGTTTATACGTTTTTGGCAGTGCAAAATTTTGTTCGATGCCCAAATTAAACCATTTATTCGGTGCATCTAGGTACACTAAGGGTTGCGGAATGGCTCGCGCCGTCTGTACTAAAATTTCCGCTTGTCGAATATTTAAGGCATTTTTTGCTAATTGCGGATGCTTTTGCAAGGCTAAATCAATGGCTGTTTGTTCCGAAAGGAGCGTTTGAGCCCAATTTATTTTCGCAAGAAAACAAATTTTCAAAATTAAAAAAAAGAATTTATGATTTTTATAAAATTTCATTTTGATATTTTTGAATTTGGATTTTTAGGTGTGAAAAAAGAATATAAAATCGGTAATATAATTAAAGTCAATAATGTGGCAGTAATTAAACCGCCGATAACGACGGTTGCTAATGGTTTTTGGACTTCCGCGCCCGCACCTGTGGCAAGTGCCATTGGAAAAAATCCTAAGGATGCTACAGTTGCCGTCATAATGACGGGTCGAAAACGGTCGGATACACCTTGCAATATTCTTTTTTGATTGTCTAAAACATTGATTTTCAATTGATTAAAACGGGCAATGAGAACCATCCCATTTAAAACAGCCACTCCAAACAACGCGATAAAACCAACACCCGCCGAAATACTAAACGGCATCCCCCGCAAAACCAATGCCCACACACCACCAATCGCAGATAACGGTATTGCCGTAAAAATGAGCAAACTTTGGCGTAAATCATTGAAAGTCAAATACAAGAGCAATAAAATTAACAATAATGCCGCAGGTACAACGATTTGAAGCCGCGCTTTTGCATTTTCTAAATTTTCAAATTGTCCTCCGTATGCAATCCGATAGCCTGATGGCAAAACCACTTTTTTGTTTATTTTTGCTCGAACATCTTCGACCACACTTTGCACATCCCGCCCGCGTACATTCAAATTGACATTGACACACCGTTCATTATTTTCCCGATTCACCGCCATCGGACTCGTTTGAATCTTAATATCTGCCAAATATTTTAATGGAATTGGAACACCTTGTGCATTCGTTATCACTAATTCGCTTATATCAGCTGGAGTCTGCGTTTCGGGGTTATTTAAACGAACTGTAATATCAAATCGCCGATTGCCCTCATACAAAACACCCGATTTTTTGCCTGCAATCGCCATTTGTAACACATTATTGACGCTTTCTACCGTCATCCCGTACCGCAATAACGCGGCTCGACGATAGGTAACGAACAATTGTGGCATGCCTTCCGCCTTGACCAAACCAACATCGGTTGCACCCTCAATGCCTTGAATGGTTTTCTCAATTTGCGCCCCAATTTCCGCTAATTTATCCAAGTCTGAACCCAACACTTTGACCATAATATCGGTCTTCGCACCTGTCATTAACTCATTGAACCTCATGGCAATAGGTTGTTGAATACTCGTAAAAACACCAGGCACTTTTGCTAAAATACTGCCTAAAATAGATTCAAATTCGGCTCTGTTTTTACACCTTTTCCAACCTTTCCTATCCTTCATTTTCAAAACCAAATCCATTTCTTCAATGCTCATTGGGTCTGTCGGCACTTCTGATGCACCTATTTTTCCGTTTGTCAACAAAATTTCATTTGGAAATTCTTTTCGTAACAATACACCTACGTTTTCACCCATTTCAATCATTTGCGATAAGGAAGTACCTGGCATCATACGAAGTTCTACCACAAAATCACCTTCATCCAACTCTGGAATAAACTCGCCGCCAATTCCTTGATATAACCAAATTGTGAACATCGTTGCCAAAATCGTGATGCTTAAAACGATTTTTTTAAATCGCAATGCAAAAAGCAAAACAGGTTCATATAAACGATGCCATTTTTGTAAAAGTCGGTCTGCAAAATTTTGATGCGCATGTCCTGAGTGTTTTAAAAACATCGCTGCCATCATTGGTATATACGTCAACGATAATATGAATGCCCCAATCAAGGAAAAAATCACCGTCAAAGCCATCGGTTTAAACATTTTGCCTTCAATTCCTGTCAACAAAAGCAACGGAATATATACAATCATAATGATAATTTCCCCAAACAGGGCACTTTGCCGAATTTCGACGGCGGCTTTGAAAATCGTCGATTCGGTTGAAGTCGATTCGGTTTCAAGATTCGTATCTAATTGGTTTTGAGTCTTTTGTGATAATCGAGTAATAATATTTTCAATGATAATCACCGCGCCATCAATGATAAGCCCAAAATCAATTGCGCCAAGCGACATTAAATTGCCCGACACATTGAATAAAACCATCATGGAAACCGCAAATAACATGGATAACGGAATCACCGAAGCGACGATTAAGCCCGCCCGCAAATGTCCTAATAGTAAAACCAATACAAATAGGACAATCAAACCGCCTTCTAATAAATTGACCAAAACGGTGTGAATCGTGCGGTCAATCAATTCTTCCCTATCCAAAAAAGAGACAATTTTTAATCCTTTGGGCAATGATTTCTGAATCGTTATCAATCTTTTTTTGATATTCAAAATCGTTTGGCGACTATTTTCCCCTTTTAACATCAAAACAATCCCACCTGCGGTCTCGTGATCATTTTGAACCATCGTCCCAAAACGAATCGCTGAACCTTCCTCTACCGTTGCAATGTCCTTGATAGCGAGTGGATTCGACCCATTATTTTTAATAAAAATATTTTTCAAATCCTCTAAATTCGTGGCAAGTCCAACACCTCTAATGAAATACAAGTTATTATTTTTCTCAATGTAAGCTGCACCTGTATTGGCATTGCCCGCTTCCACTGCTTTGAAAACTTCATCTAAGGTGACTCCATTGGATTTTAATAAAATTGGATTTACTCGAACTTGATATTGTTTTAAATGACCGCCAAAACTGC
>JBDLWG010000197.1:0-5315 GCA_039804385.1 Bacteroidota bacterium | reverse complement strand
AGTGGCATCACCCGCGAAACGCGCCGACTCATGTTACAAGATTTATTGACCTTTTACCGCCTGCAAATTGAAAATTTCCCAGAAATCCAATCGTTTAAAATTTATCAAGAAATATTTGATTAACTTTTTATCAAAAGAATACAATTTAAGATAAAAATTAGTTTTTGTGTTTTTTAGTTTCAAATTTTTTTTATTTTTTTTAAATTAAAACATTGATTATCAGTATTTTAATTCAAAATATTAAACATTATGAAAATAATTAATATTATCAAAAAATAATTGATTATTTTTATTATTAAAAATAATTCACATTCAAATATTGGTTTTCAATTTAAAACGGAATCGGTGGAAAAAAGTGCGGCAAGTTGCAACTTGCCGCACTTTGTGCTTGAAATTTGTTTTCAATTCAAAACAAATTGATGGAAAAGAGTGCGGCAAATTGCAGATTTTTTTCTTCCATTCTTATTTTTATCCTATACTAAATTTTTTTTTTTTAAAAAAATCATTTAAAACTGTCCCTTTTTGCCATCTTATGAGTTAATAAGGTAGAATGAAATTCATTCACTTTTTAAAAACTTATTATTAACCTTATTGATTCGTTTTCCAATGAAAAGCAATCAAATCTTGGGTTTAACAGCCGTCGTGATGACCTGTTTAACCCCTAATCTTACTTTTGCCCAAGGATGGATTGGTGCAAATGGTTCTCAATTGTATCCTTCTGGCACCAATGTCTCTATTGGCATTGGCACGACTGCTCCTGCTGCACAATTACACACAACGGGAACGCTCCTTTTTCAAAACATGGGCAATAATAACAATCTGACCCGCCTCATGGTGACGGATGCGAATGGTGCAGTCCGTTGGCGCGACATCAGTACAGTGATTCCTGCGCCGCTACCGACTTGGGGACTCGCAGGCAATGCGGTCAGCGCAGGGCAATTCATCGGTACAACGAATAATATGCCTTTGATTTTTAAATCCAATGGAGTTCAAGTCGGCAACCTTTCGAGTGGGACGAATAGTATGATGGGTGCAAATGCAGGTATAAGTACCACTTCTGGCACTTATAACAGTTTTTTTGGCAGTACAGCAGGTAATAGGAACACAAGTGGAACGTATAATAGCTTTTTTGGCAGTAATGCTGGTTTTAACAACACAACAGGCAACTATAACAACTTTTTGGGTTCGTATGCAGGTTACTCCAATACAACAGGCTATTCTAACAGTTTTGTAGGAGTGAGTGCAGGTCAAAATAACACAACAGGTAGCAACAACAGTTTCTTAGGGGTGCAAACAGGTTTTTCTAATACAACAGGTGCTGGCAACAGTTTTATGGGGATGCAATCGGGCTATTACAATACAACAGGTAGCAACAACAGTTTTTTGGGTTTGTATGCAGGTATCAACAATACGACAGGGAATAACAACAGCTTTATGGGGATGCAAACAGGTTTTAGAAACTCCACAGGCTCTAATAATAGTTTTGTAGGTGTAAACGCTGGTTATAATAATAGCACAGGTAATAATAACAACTTTTGGGGATTCAGTTCAGGTTTTGCCAATAGCACAGGTAGCAATAATAACTTTTTGGGTTTTCAAGCGGGTATGGCAAATACGACAGGTTATCAAAACAACTTTTTGGGTATGAATGCTGGTTCGAGTAACACGACAGGTAGTAATAGCGTCTATTTGGGTCAACAAACGGGTGCTTCCAATACGACAGGCAATGCCAATACGTTTGTTGGCAGCCTTACAGGTACTGCGAACACCACTCAAAGTGAAAATACATACATCGGCTACAACACAGGCAATGTAGCGAATGCCAATGGAAATCAAAATACCTTTATTGGGACGAATGCAGGAAGTACGGCTGCGGTCAGTGCGTCTTCTGCGATTGGGTACAATGCGACAGTTGCCCGAAACAATGCCTTGATTTTGGGAAATATCAATGATGCCAATTTGACGGTGGGTATCGGGATTGCGATACCTTGGTATGGCTACAAATTGCATGCGGCAGGGAATGTGCTTGCCAATAATTATTACGTGCCATCAGACCAACGTTTGAAACAAAATATTCAAACGATTAAAGATCCAATGGCAATTATCACTGGTTTGAATGGCAAAACCTATGAAATGCGTACCAAAGCATTTGAAGAACGCCATTTTGATGCAGGTCGAATGTATGGTTTTCTTGCGCAAGAGTTGCAAAAAGTGATGCCAGAAGCGGTGAAAGAAAATGCTGAAGGCTTTTTGACGGTCAATTATGATTTTGTGATTCCCGTTTTGACGGAAGGCATCAAAACCCAACAAAAAACCATTGAGACGTTGCAAGCAGAATTGGAAGAAATCAAAAAAATATTGAAAAGCAATACCGTTTCAAAAAGTACTGACGCAGCCGTCCTTAACTCAAAAAGGGTTGAAACGGTGAAATTAGAGCAAAATAGACCTAATCCAACCGCTTCCATCGCGCTGATTGCGTACGAAATGCCTCAAACCATGAATCAAGGCAACTTAATCATCACGGATTTGACTGGCAAAATGATTCAAAATATTACGTTGGAAAACAATCATGCAGACGTAACCGTTGATGTCAGCAATATGGCAGATGGGATTTATGTGTATTCATTGGTTGTGAAAGGCGAAGTATTGGCGAGTAAAAAGATGATGGTTCAAAAATAATTTGAAAAAATTCATCCCTTCCATTTGTAAAAAAAGTGCGGCAAGTTGCAACTTGCCGCACTTTGTGCTTCATTTTCAATTGAAAACGAATGGTGGAAAAAAGTGCGGCAATTTTCAACTTGCCGCACTTTGGGTTCAATTTTTTTCGACTGAAAACGGAATTGGTTTAAAAAAGTGCGGCAAGTTGCAACTTGCCGCACTTTGAGTTCGATTTTTGATTTTCAGTTCCAAAATGAAAATTCTTACGTATTTTTCTTCAAATAGCCATCAAATCATTGATTCGGCTTCGTTTTTGCCTTTTTAACCTCATCTTAACGAGTTGTTAAACTGCGTTTAACGCTTTGATGGGAAGAAGGGGCGTACCTTTGCACCATCAAAAAAATATTTTTATCACCACTTACAAACCGTATCTCTCTATTATGAGAAAACTTTTTCTTGCCACCGTTTGCATTGCTACTTTGCACAGCAGCATTTTCGCACAAACAGGCGTACCTCAAAATACGACGAACTTGCCTATCGGACGCGGAACCGCCTCTACCACCCCAAATGTGGGCAAAGGCACTCCGCAAAATACGAGTGATTTGCCTGTTGTATTGGGCAGCACTTCCACGCGGGCGAACAATACAGGTAATGCTAATCCACAAAATACGACGGATTTGCCAGTCGTATTGGGCAGCCCGAACCATCCTAATAATACGGGTGCAGGCAATCCGCAAAATACAACCAGTTTACCAGTCGTTGTAAACAATAAAAAAGGGGGCAGAGGCGGCTCAAAACCAAATAATAATTCGTCATCAAGCAATAATAATGGTGGTACGACTTGCAATCATACCAATACGGGCAACAATAACAGTGGTGCGACTTGCAATCATACCAATACGGGCAACCATAATAGTGGTGCGACTTGCAATCATACCAATACGGGCAACCATAATAGTGGTGCAACTTGCAATCATGCCAAATCTGAAAAAGAAAACAAGTCCAAGTGCAAACATGGTGGTAAAAAAGGCAGTAGCTGTTGCGCTCAAAAAGATGACGACGATTGCAAACACGGCAAGAAAAAAAATGGCAAAGGTCATGATAAAAAACATGGTCATGGAAAATCATAATTTATAAATTATAATCGATCATTGTATCTCATTGATTTATATCAAAATAGGTAGTTGACACTTTCAATAAAAACGCGTTTCGGTGCTTGCATCCGAAACGCGTTTTTTTTGATGTTACCCTAATTATGGCAGCAAAAGTTTCGATTTTTGCAAAAAAATCAAAACTTTTGCTGCCGTAATTTCTTTATCTCCTTAATGCTTAATTTGAACCAATTCTTAAAATATTCTTACGCATGAAATTATTTTATTCTCTTTTTTTTTCCATCCTTCGTTTTCCTTGCTTGGCGCAAACCGATGTTACCACTGATGTCAAGGCGATTTTAAAAACGGCTTTCACCGATGAAAAATATCGTTCCAATCAAGCCTTGTCGCAACATGCCGCCAGTTTGAATTACCAATTGCCACTCCTCCAAAAAAGTGAAATCCGACTCGGCGCGGATGATAATATAACGACTCAAAAACAGATTGGGTTGAATCTTTTTTTTAATTCGTATCGCGCGATTCAAGAGCAATATCGTTGGAAACAGACCCGAGTGGCTTCTATTACAACCCAAAATCAATGGTTTTTACAAGACGCATTAGAAACGCGTTATAAGTGTATTATTGAAATTTATTTTGCAGACCAATTGTTAACGTATTATCGCCATTTAGATACGTTGTTGGATAAGGAAAATGAATTATTTCAAGCGTCGATTGGGCGCGGTGCGGAGATTGAGATGAAGGAAGTTTTTAGAAATGAAACCGATAAAAATGAAATTTCTAATGCATTGTTAGAAACCGATAGGAATCGACAATCTGCTTATCGTTCTTTGCAATCTTGGACAGGTAAAATGGTTCAAAGTGTTGATTTTAAAGACTTTATAGCGATTGATTCCATTCAAAAGATCCTTGAATCGTTGCCTATTGGTGCGAATCATCCAGAAATGATCGCTCGAAATGGGCAAATTGCATTGTACGATGCCAATTTAAAATTGGATAAAATTGAAAAAAACAGAATTTTAAGTAGTGTCCAAATGGGTATGCAGCGCGAATTTCGGAACAATGATTGGCTCATCAGCCCGTTTGCACGCCTGACTTTTAACATCCCGATATTGGGGAATTATCGAAAAGATTGGCATGAAATCGATTTGCGCCGCCGCGAAGTGGAAAATAGAATTGGGGTTTTGCGCGTCGAATCCAACCGAAATATGGAAAAGGATAGGCTTGACCTCCAAAATTTATTGAAACAATATACTTTTTTAGTTAAAAAACAACAAAATAATGTAGTCGAGCGACTTTTGAACAATCCAAAAGTGGTTGCCGAAATGCCTGTCAATGATTTGATTCGGATTCAAATCATTCAACAAAAAAATGCGCTGACCCGCCTCAAAATGGGTGAAAATATGGTGAAAACGTATTTGGAAATTTTGATAGAGAGTGGACAATTATCCATGCCGCCGTTACGAGATTATTTGCATCGGCATTTGGAAGTGTTTAATCAATAATTCAGACGGTAAAAATTAGAATTGGGTTGATGGATGTACGGAT
>JBDLWG010000196.1:0-5695 GCA_039804385.1 Bacteroidota bacterium | reverse complement strand
TTTTTTAGACACACTGTGGAGCGAGAGTACCCATAAAAGGGCGAAAAAATATTTCATCATCATTGAAAATTTTAAATAAGAATTATGTTATATATGATGCATAATGAAGAGATGCAAGCAGTCTATAAATGCCATACAGAAGAAGTGTTTAATTCGTTCTTAGTACCTGACAAAAATTAGAATTGGGATTGATAGATGTGCGAATTTCACAGATTTTGGGATCCAAATTCATATGAATAGCGTGAAAATTCGTGAAATTCGCACATCCATCAACCCCAACTTCCTTTTTTTTAAAACGCAATATTTTCATAAATATCTTCCAACGCGATGCTCACACCCAGCGAGCGCAATTCAATTTTGCTATCTAAACCATTGGCAATCAATTTATTCCAAGTATTATCATTTTGTTGATACCAAGATTCGATGCAAGGTTTATTTTGCTCAATCAAAACATATTCCTTAAAAGAGGGCAATAATTGATATAACATAAATTTATCACCTTTATCATATTTTCGAGTGCTACGCGACAATACTTCCACAATAAGCAATGGATTTACAATTAAATCTTCACGCTTATTCCAAAACTGAGGTTGTTCGCAAATGACTAACACATCTGGATAAACAGCAATATTTTCCGCCTCAATATAAATTTTTTGGTCACTATTGAAAAACCGATACTTGGTTGGTAATGGTTTGACCGCAAGTTTGAGGGAGTAGCCAATATTCATGGCAATTTCATTGTGGTTGGCTTTTGATCCTGGCATTGGTGAAATTTGACCGTTAAAAAATTCATTTTTATGGGGCGACTGAGTTTCCCGCGCCAAATATTCCTGCAATGTATAAATTTTGACAGGTTTTTCTTTTTCCAATTTATGGAGAGCAATGTATTTTGTCATAATCCAATTTTTTTACAAAGATAAGGTTCTATTAGGCACTTTTAAATTTTTTTTGTAACAAAAAACGTTTTTTAATCACAAATGCTTTGTTACAAACACAAAATTGCGTTATATTTGCCGCAAAATGTAACTCCTATGCAGAAGCCTCTGATTTTAGTCACCAATGATGACGGTATTTTCGCCAAAGGTATTCGGGTATTGGTCGAAGCCATGTGCGCAATCGGCGAAGTCGTCGTCGTTGCTCCGAATACGCCTCAATCCGCCAAAGGACACGCTATCACGCTCAGTGAGCCCCTTCGATTGCGCAAAAGTACGCTTTTCGGCGCAAATGTTGCCGCTTATGAGTGCAGTGGTACGCCTGTGGATTGTGTCAAATTAGCCAAACATGTCATTTTGAAAGGGCGAAAACCCGATTTATGCGTTTCGGGTATCAATCATGGCTCGAATGCGAGTATCAATATCATTTATTCGGGTACGATGTCGGCGGCGATGGAAGGCGCGGTGGAAGATATCCTGTCCATTGGTTTTTCATTGGATGATTTCCATTCCGATGCTGATTTTGAACCTTGTAAACCTTTTATTTTAAAAATTGCAACTTTTTTGTTGCAAAATCCGATGGAAAAGACTAAATTGCTCAATGTTAATTTTCCTAAATTGCCTTTACAGGCGATAAAGGGCATTAAACTATGTCGGCAAGCGGAAGGGCGGTGGATTGAGGAGTTTCAAGAGGGCAAAGACCCTGCGGGACGCACGTACTACTGGTTGACAGGCAAATTTGTAAATCTTGATAAAGGCAAGGATACCGATATTCATGCATTACAAGCGGGTTATGTGTCTGTGGTTCCTTCTGGTCACGATTTAACGGATTATCAAGGACTTACAGAACTCAAAAAAATGCAATTTGAATCAGAACATTTATTGTTTTCCGACCCAAACCGCATCGAAATAAAAGGTCAACCGAGTCAAAACGATGTTTAGAGCCGTTCACAATAAAAATAAATTTAAATATATTTTTTGTAAATATTATACGCTTTGCTGAATCATCCTATCTTTGCAACACTGCTTTTACAGCAATCAAGGAACTTGTAAAAAAACTGCAAATGATAAGACCATTTTTATTAAAAACAAACTCTTTGGGTTGGGTCTTGTGTTTGACCGCGCTGGGCGTTTTAGGTCAATGCAGAAAGCACCCGTTTTCCAAATTTCAATCGCCTGATGCTGGGAAATACTTGCATCTCAAAGGGCATGTGAATCAACAACCTGCAACGATGGATTTAATCAAAAATTCAGAGAAAGCAGATGAGAGTGAACCAGATATATATGGCTTTTTTTACTATGATGAAAATGAAGCACCAACTTATGTAGCAGGCGATTGGCAACCTGATTTGAAGAAATATAAACTTTCCATGTTTCATAACCCAGAAGATGATGCTGATGCGAGTTATTGGGAAAGTTTCACGGGCGATTTTTTGAAAGGCAATGCTTTTGTGGGTACGTTTCAACGCTCGGCGGTGATGGACGGCGTTCCTTTTGAACTGAAAGCGAAACGCATGGATGGTTCTGTGGCGTTTGACCGCAATGCGTTTACGGATACGTTGGCGCGTTTCGACGATAGCCTTGCGCAGACGACTGGGATGCCTTTGCAATTGAAATTAGTGCGCGATGAAACGGATGGGCGTTATCCAGATGCGTGTATGAAAATGATTTTTTTAGAGCCTGAAAACAGTGATGATGGCTTGTATCGGTTCTTAAAAAGGGAGATTTACAAGGCAATGTTGTTTGATTCAACGCCTTTACCTGCCGAATCGACTCCAACAGAACAGTATTTCGAGACGAACAAACGCAATTTTTACGAATATGCTAAAAGTGAATTAGCGGCAGAATGGGGCGTAAAAGATACGCGTTTGGCGCGGATGTATCATTATTGGGTGGTTCGGAATATGTCGGTTGTGTATAATGAAAAAAATTGTTTGAGCCTTCGTTTTTTGAAAGAAGATGGGCATTTCAAACGCAGTCAACCGATTTATCAGATGATGAGTTTTGATTTAAAAAATCGCAAAGTATTGACTACCAACGATTTATTTAAACCCAAATTTCAAAAAGAATTAAGAAGTATTTTTGAAAAATCCATTTATCGGCAGTTGAGTATTCGACCTGATGCGTCTGCAAATGCGAAAAAAGAGGCGCAACAATTGGTTCAAATGATGGATATTTTTGATAAAAAACATGATGATTACGGTAGTTTTGCAGTGACCCCGAAAGGCGTTTTGTTCAATAGCAACCCGTTGAAATATGATGAACATTTTTGGTTTTTATCTTTCGACGAAATGAAACCTGTCTTGAATCCAGATTTCAAATTTTAAACTTGGATTTAAGTAGTTAAAACTCAATAATTAACAGAAAATTATAATTAACCCAAGTTGCGCGGTAGGCGGCTTCGCCGCCGAAAAGAGGGAGATGGGAACGTGTGTGTTGTTTTTTGGAGGGGGCTTTGCTCTCTTCCAATTGCCGCACTTTTTTCCACTAACTACTTCGCATTTTAATTCAACTACAAAGTGCGGCAAGTTACAACTTGCCGCACTTTTTCCACGACTTCGCATTTCCATTCAATAACAAAAATTCAGCAAGAAGTGCAGCAAGTTGCAAACTTGCCACACTTCTTGCGTCCCTTTAAAATACGGATTATCAACGTTTTAGCATAATGTATTTCGTAATTATCCGATGGTCCGTTCCCGTTTTGCCATTGTCAATGCGGATAAAATAAACGCCATCGGGCAAATCTTTTCCATTCCACTTGCCCTCAAAACCACCTGAATAATGGTTGCGATACATCTTTGTTTGAAACACTTCAGTTCCCCAACGATTGTAAATACGAACATCATGGTCAGGGTAATTTTCAATACCATCCAACACTAAAAAGTCGTTTTTCCCATCATAATTGGGCGAAAAGCCTGTATAAACAATGATTGTATCGCCGCAACTCACTCTGAATAAGACTTTTGCCGTATCACAACCATTCTGATTACACAATTCATAGACTAATGAATCTTTTCCACAATACGTTGAGGCAGGTCTATATGAAATCATGCCATCCGTAGTGACCGTTGCGGTTCCATGCCCAGGGTCTTTGATGATGCGCAGCGTCCGCAAAACACCATTAATAGAATCATTGGTCAAAGCACTGAAAAGGAACGTACTATCAGAAGGCACACGCAAGGTATCATTATTAGCAATCGGCAAACCTGTCGTATCGCATGAAATAAAGACTATCACCGTTGCTGTGTCGCAACCCATAATATTACAAATTTGATACTTAAAGGTATCGCGTCCGCAATAGTTGGGCAATGGTTCATAAGTAATCATTTTATCAATGGAATCGACTTGAACCATCCCATGCAAAGGTCTCCGCGTAATCGTCAACGAATCTAAGGGACAATTTTTCAAACTATCATTCGCAATCACTCGAATTTCTACGGCGCGATTGATAGGCGTTCTCGCAGTGTCCTCTAAGGCAACAGGCGGTTCGCTGCAAGGACGTGTTGTATCACAAGAAATCGTAACAATCACCAAAGCCGTATCACAACCATTTTGATTACAAAGTTTGTAAATAAAACTGTCGCGTCCGCAAAATGCCGAATTGGGTTGATAATAAATGCCATTCGTCACGACTGAACGACTTGCTCGCCCATGTCTTGGAGCTTCTGAAATCACTAAAGAATCTAAACGACCCTTTAAAGTATCATTTCGCAATACATTGATTGGCACAAGCGTATTTAGAATACCATCGGCTGCATCATACAAAGCAATCGGTAACAAACGGTTACTATCTCTTGGACAATTCACGTTGATAATCACTAACGCTGTATCACAACCGACCCGATTACACAAGCTGTAATAAAACGAATCAATGCCACAATAACTTGTATCTGGTTGATAAACAATACTTTGTGTTGCAAAATCAACGGTGGTGCGACCGTGTGCAGGTTGTCTTTCGACCCGCATCGAATCGGCTATACAATTGCGCAAGCTATCGTTTCGCATCACCATAATCGTGATGGCAACCCCTTTTTGGGTACTGGTAGTGTCCCAAATCGCTAACGGCGGCACCGAACAAGGGCTTGTCGTATCACAAGAAATATTAATAACGACTAACGCGGTATCACAACCATTTTGATTGCAAATTTGATAAATCAAGGTATCCAATCCACAATAGCCTGCATTGGGCAAATAGGTGATAAAATCAACACCTGCTATAAAGACTTGTCCATGATTCGGTTGCTGCGTGACGTTGAACGAATCCAACGTTCCATTCAACGTATCATTCCGAATTACATATAAATTTAAAGTCGAATCTCTAATCGCCGTTATATCATCACGTACTGCAATTGGGCGCGGCAAAGTTGTAACTGAATCACATTGAATTTGAATAATCACTAAGGCTGTATCACAACCTGCCTGCGTACACCATTTATAAACCAATGTATCGGTACCACAATAAGTCGTATCGGGTTGATACTTAATGGTTTGTGTCAAAATATCCGTTGTTGCAGTAGCATGTAAAGGTCGCTGTGTAATCACCATTGAATCTGGGCGACAATTTTTCAAACTGTCATTTGCTATCACCAAAATAGTAAGACGAATGCCTTTTCGAGTACTTGCCGCATCCCATTGTGCTACAGGCGGAACGCTACATGCCACAGTCGTATCACACGAAATATTAATAACGACTAAACCTGTATCGCAACCATTCGCATTACAAATTTTGTAAATAATCGTATCCGTTCCGCAAAATAAATTGT
>JBDLWG010000195.1:0-9288 GCA_039804385.1 Bacteroidota bacterium | reverse complement strand
TGCAGCAACTTTCATAAAACCAACTATCCAACGAATAGTTCGTTTGTAAGTCTTTTTTAAACTTTTCATCCTTCGATAGCTCAAAATTCGCATAAAGCTTCCGATACAAAAACGAGTAGTTCTTGCAAAAGTCGGAAACGGGCGGCGAATGCTTCAATTTTAATTTTAAAGTTAACATCGTGCGTTGGATGAAATTTGCGCAAAGATAATTCTTTTTTTGAATTGCTGCTTTTTTTGGGGGCGTTCTCCCAAGATTGTATCTTTTTGTATCAATTTGTATTTATTTGTATAAAAAAATTAACTATTGCTACAATGTTGAAACATCTGCCTTATCGACTACTTGCAATTCAATATCCATATTATCCAAATAGTCTTGGACAACAGAGGCGCGCTTAGAAGCTATCAAAAGTGTTACAGAATTACCGTTGCCATCGCTAATTGTTTTGTTGTGTTTGAATAAAGATAAACCTAATTCTTTTTCAACAGACAAAATCTCTGACTTCTGCTCCACGATTGTTTCTTGTATCATGCTATCCTTTTTTGAACAACTTTGGAAGATAACAAATGCTGGAATAATGGCAAGTGCAAAAATGACTTGCGAAAATGCTTTTTTCATTGAAAATAAATTTGTAGCAATCTCGAATAAATGCTACTTTTGTGGTGAAATAAATTTAGACAGAGGTTTTTGTCAAATAGAGTTGGCCAAACTCTTGACAAAAACCTTTTTGCATTAAAAGTACTCTTAATATCAAAACACTAAACGCGAGTATTTATACAACTAAAATACTCATGCTTTGCAATACAAAGGTACAAGACTTTTTTGAAAAATAGCTGGGTCATTTTGGACCTCTTTGCTCCTCTTTGGCACTTTTTGGCACATCTGATTGGTCGGTGAAGGACAAAATGGGTGTACCAAAGGTTTCGTAGATGAGTTCCTGCGCTTTGATGCAAAGATTTCCCTTCTGAATCGGTAATTCATACCGCTTTATCCAAGCAGCTAAGGTTTTGCGGTGAATCCCATATTCACTTGCGATTAGAGAACGCGATTTGGCATTGCAAAGGAATTCTTGATAATTTTGATTGCTTTGATCCATTTTTTTTAAAAATTAAGAACGTAAATGTTTTTAGAGGTAGCCCTTTATCCTTGCAAGGATAAAAGTTTAGTATGTTTTAAGGAAAACAGTTTGGCACTCCCTAATTTCCGATGGAAATTAGGAAATTAGGAAATTAGGAAATTAGGAAATTAGGAAATTAGGAAATTCCATACTGTTTTGTTTTTTTCGACTGATTTGACGAACACCGATGCAAAGATAAAAAATAATATTTAAAATAAAAAAATATTTTACAATTTCAACGCCTTAAAATCAAACAAATCAAGTACCGTGATTGGAGGGTTTTAAAATCCTTCACGCGCTATCGTTCCGACTTGGCTTTTTTTTTGATAGGGTATTTAAAATTTTTACGAACCACATTGTAACACATTTAGGGTATTTTCGGATACACAGTGTTAGGATGTGGTTTGTCATTTCAGCAGCCCGATTTTTAGAACATACCTAAAACGTTAAAAAATCGTTAAAGCAGACTAAGCATCGCTGAATATAGTTTTTTAAAAGAAATATTTAAAAAAATTTGGGTTTTGAAACCCTGCCGAATGGTTATTTTCCCACAAATTGTGTTATGAATCGAATAAAATTTTTGCTACTACCGATTGTGCTTGGAAGTTTTTGTTTGAATACGAATGCTGTTCCAACCGTAGGGTTTTACCCCGCCTCAAACGGTTTTGGGAGTCGAAACACCTTGCCCCCTTGTCAGCAGCAGGGGCAACCACTGACGACCCTTTCAAATGTGTTGGCATATATCGCGGTGTTGAAGACCGCTGCACCTGATACCGTACCTTTGCAGGACCGAACAGGTGATTTTTTAAGGGATTCTGTTAAAAATCCGTTTTATTTGAAAGACCCGCCCATCATTGAAAAATCGGTGGAATATGACCCTGTGACGAATCGATATTATTTGACGGAAAAAATTGGGGGCGATTTTTTTAGAACGCCTACCGTCATGACATTTGAGGAATATGTGCAATGGAAGTCAAAAGCGCAAGAAAAAGAGTATTTCGACCGCCTTGCAGGGATTCATCGCAACAGTCGCGGCGAAAAAATCGACCCGATTTCTAAAATTGACTTCTCGCAGACGCAGGATAATAAAATTAAGATGCTTTTGGGCAATGATTTGACCAAAAAACTCGACCCTGTGAAGATGAAAGCGGATATTGGCGATAAGCTGATTAATCAGATTTTCGGTGGTACGGGCATTGATATCCGTCCACAAGGGAATATTGATTTGACTTTTGGGGGCGATTATCGGCGTTATGACAATCCAATTTTGCCGATTCGGGCGCGGACGACGGGCGGTTTGTTGTTTGATATGAATATTAATTTCAATGTTACTGGTAAAATTGGCGAAAAATTGAATTTGAATACGGCGTTTAATAATAAAGCGCAGTTCGATTTTGACCGTATTATTAAGTTGAATTATAATACCAATCAGTTTAGTGAGGATGATATTATCAAATCGTTGGAAGCGGGGAATGTGAGTTTGCCCTTGCGCGGGACGTTGATTCAAGGCAGTCAGAATTTGTTTGGGTTGAAAACGACGTTGCAATTTGGCTATTTGAAATTGACCGCTTTGGGCGCACAACAACAATCGCGTCGTCAAACCTTGAACTTACAAGGCGGTGCGCAAGTTCAACAGTTTGCGGTTCAAGTAGATCAATATGATGAAAATCGACATTTCTTCTTGTCGCATTTCAATCGGAATAGTTTTGAACCAGCATTGAGCGAGTTACCGCAGATAAAAAGTTTGTTTTCAGTGAAAGATATTGAGGTTTGGGTCACGAATAAACGCAATGATGACCGCGAAGTACGGCAGATTGTGGCTTTTGCGGATTTGGGCGAAGGCGATAGATTGACGAATCCACAAGCGGTGCAATTGACAAATGGCGTTTTAGATATTACAAATACCTATCATTTGCCTGATAATGCAGCGAATGATTTGTATCAACGTTTGAATGCGGATACGAACAATCGACGGTTGAATGTGATTATTGGGAAATTGGAAAGTTCGGCAAGTGGTTTTAATTTGTTGGGTGGGCGCGATTTTATGAAAGTGTCTGCTAAAAAATTGTCACCAACGGAATATACATTTAACCCGCAATTGGGGACGCTTTCGGTGAATAATGTCGATAGAGACCAAGTATTAGGCGTTTCGTTTACGTATTATTACAATGGTCATGGTCCGAATCCTGATAATCCGAATGAACCGTTCCGAGTGGGCGATTTATCGGGTGACCGTGCGACCTATTTTGAGGGCGATGGAACGAGTAAAGTGTTGTTTGTCAAGATGTTAAAAACGACGGCGCAAACAACGGATGTGCCTTTGTGGGATTTGATGATGAAAAATGTATATGCGATTAATGCGTATGTGAACAATCCACAGGATTTTAACCTCGAAGTTTTTTACCAAGACCCAGGCAAAGACCGCGCTGATAAGCGTTTTTTATCCGAAACGGGTTTGAATACACAACCGTTGATTCGGTTGTTGAATTTAGATAGAATCAATACACAGGGCGACCCGCAACCCGATGGTCGTTTTGACTTTATTTCGGGCGTGACGATTAATCCGCGCAATGGTCGGATTATGTTTCCTGTCTTAGAACCTTTTGGAAATTCTTTGCGCAAAAAAATTGTGGAATTGACTGGAAGTCAATCAATTGCAGATAAATATGCTTATGATTCGTTGTACCGCACGACCTTGTTTCGGGCGCAGGAAAATGCAGAGAAAAACCGATTTGTCTTGCGCGGTTCAGCGAAATCAAGTATTAGTTCCGATATTTCTTTGGGCGCGTTCAATTTGAAACCTGGTTCGATTCGCGTCAATGCGGGCGGACGACCGTTGACTGAAGGCATCGATTATGAAGTGAATTATGGGATTGGGACGTTGAAAGTCTTGAATCCTGCGTATTTGAGTCCCGATTTGCCTTTGAGCGTCTCGTTTGAAGACAATACTTTATTTGGTTTTCAAACCCGTTTGATGGTCGGTTTGCGCGCGGATTATAGTGTGAAGAAAAATTTTAATATTGGTGCAACCTATTTGAACCTTTTTGAACAACCGTTCACTCGTAAAGTCAATGTTGGCGATGACCCGATTGATAATAAAATTTATGGCATGGACATGAATTTTAGTGAAGATGCGCCTTGGTTGACGAAATTAGTGGATAAATTGCCTTTAATTTCAACGAAAGAACCCTCTAACATTACGTTTACAGCAGAAGCCGCTTATTTGAAACCAGGTTATGCGAGTGCTATCAAGCAGGCGGATGGGACGAATACGAGTGCCGTGTATGTGGATGATTTTGAAGGTAGTACCAGTCCTTTTTCTTTGATGTCGGGTTTCAATGCTTGGACTTTGGCGAGTGTGCCGCAGCGCAATCCGTTGTTCCCCGAAACGAAAAATACAGCCGATACGACGACTATTTTTGGGGTAAACCGTGCTAAATTGAGTTGGTTTTTTGCGGATAACTACGTTAGAGACCAGTTACATACAAAATTTAGCAATCAACCTGGTAGAGACCCGTATTTAAATCCTTATACGACCTTCATTCCGGTGCGCGAAGTGTTCCCAAATCGGGAGGCGCAATCGGCTTTTGAGTTGAGTTCCTTGCGCACGTTTGATGTGCATTACACACCTTACACACGCGGTCCGTACAATTTTGACGACAAAGACCCGATTATTAATGCCAATGGACGGATTTCGGCGGGTTTGGAAACCAATGGGCGTTTGAGAGAACCCGAAACGCGGTGGGCGGGCATCATGCGCGGCTTGACAAACACCGATTTTGAAGCGGCGAATATCGAATATATGGATTTTTGGATGCTTGACCCGACCATTAATAATCCTGACCGCGATAATGGTGGACAATTATTACTACATATTGGCGAGATTTCAGAAGATATTTTGAAAGATTCACGGCGTTCTTATGAAAACGGATTGAAAAGTCCGCGCAATTTGACCTTGAATGAAGATAGAACGCGGTGGGGAAAAGTGCCGCGTACCGAATTAAATTTGCCGAATGCTTTTGATGCAGACCCTGCGGTGCGTTTGGCGCAAGATGTAGGTTTAGATGGCATCAATGACGATGGAGAACGGGCGCATTACAAACCGTATTTGGATAGAATGGCAAATTATTTGAATCCAGCCGCGCTTGCCACCATGCAATCCGACCCTTCAAGCGATGATTTTCAATATTATAATGACCCCGCTTTTGAATCCACAACCTATAATTTGTTGGATAGATACTTGCGTTTCAACTCGACCGAAGGCAATTCGCGGGCGGATAATGACCAATCTGTGCAATCTTCTACAAATTGGCCCGATACAGAGGATGTGAATCACGATAATACGTTTGATGAAAATGAAGCCTATTACCAATATGAAATTCCGATTGCGCCGAATGCGACCAAAGGTTTAAAAAATAATAAATATATTATCGAATCGGTAGAGGATGATGCCAAAACGCGTACTTGGTATCACTTCCGCGTTCCGTTGCAAGATTTTGATAAAAAATATGGGCAGATACAAGGGTTTCGCAATATAAGATTTATTCGCTTGATTGCTCGAGGGTTTAGAGATTCTGTAACCATGCGTTTTGCCAAATTAGATTTGGTTCGCAATCAATGGCGGCGTTTCCAACGCGAGCAAACTGTAGCTGGACGCACGATTGACCGCGATGATAATACATCCACTTTGGAAACAACGGCGGTTAATATTGAGGAAAATAGCAAGCGAAATCCTTTCAATTATGTATTGCCTCCAGGAGTGGTTCGACAAGATGCGATTGGTGCTTACACGCAAAATGCCCGTCAGAATGAACAATCTTTGTCGATGCGGATTTGTAATTTGCAGTCGAATAAGGCGAAATCTATTTTCAAATTAGTGCAAATGGATATGCGTATGTACGAGCGTCTCAGGATGTTTGTGCATGCAGAAGATAGAAATTATCGCGGACAGGTGCAACAAAGAAAGGCAAGTGTTTTCATGCGGATTGGGAGTGATTTTGTCAATAATTATTATGAATATGAAATCCCATTAACGATGTCAGACCCGAATGTAGTGGCAGGTTTGGCAAACAATACAGCGCAATATGCCAATGAAGTTTGGAAAACGGAGAATGCTTTTGATTTTCCATTATCGTTGTTGAGTGCCGTGAAAGAGCGTCGAAATGGGGCGCGAACTGCTTTGGATTCGATTTATGAAATCATTGACCCTGAAAAAACGCGCAATAAAGTCAAAGTGAAAGGGAATCCGAATATCGGTTTGGTGAAAGGTTTCATGGTGGGCGTTTACAATTATGATGATGTTGATTTATGTACTGAGTTATGGCTCAATGAGTTACGTGTCAATGGGTTGAATGAACAAGGTGCAGGCGCAGCTTTGGCGCGTTTGGATGTAAAAATGGCGGATTTTGGCAATGTGACCCTTTCGGGTACTTATACAGGTGTGGGTTATGGCGGTTTGGAACAAAAAGTGCAACAACGGAGTCGGGAACAGATTTTGGGTTATGACGTGTCGGGTACGTTTGAATTGTCGAAAATGTTGCCGCATAAATGGGGTGTTCATTTGCCATTTTATGTGCAACGGTCGCACCAAGTGCGAACGCCACAATTCGACCCGTATGATTTGGATTTGAGTTTAAAATCGAAATTAGACCAAGAAACGGATGCGACCAAACGCGATTCGATTCGCAGCAATGCGATTACGCAAACGAAAATCACGAGTTACAGTTTGACGAATGTGCGCAAAGACCGCACGAATACGGGTTCCAAACCGAAACCTTGGGATATTGAAAATTTCAGTGCATCGTATGCTTATACGCGCACTGAAAAATCAGACCCGTTGATTGCGTCAGACGCAAAAGATGCGTATCGGGGTGGTTTGGATTACAATTATTCGCGAGAAGCGTATTATGTAGAGCCATTTAAAGCATTGATTAAGAAGGACAAATACTTGAAACTTTTGAGTCAATTCAATTTCAATCCCTTTCCAAATACGATTGGCATCAATACGTTGATGGATAGGCAATTGGCGCAAACAACGTTCCGTTTTGCGGGAGAAGACCCGCAATATAATACGTATTTCAATCGCCGATTTACTTGGGATCGGAATTACAATGTGCAATGGGATTTGACGCGTTCTTTGAAATTCACGCTGGATGCGAAAAATATGTCGGTGATTGATGAAATTCCCGATTTTGATGAAGTCGGTCGTCCTGCATCTGCTCAACAGAAACTTGATAAAATTTATCAAGGTGTTCAGGATTTGGGACGGACGAAACGGTATGACCAAACCATGAATTTGAGTTATACGTTGCCTTTCAAACACATTCCGTTCATGGATTGGATTACGATTCGGGCAACTTATGCGGCAACTTATGGTTGGGAGGCGATGGCACAAGTGCGGCAAGGCAATAATTTTGTCAATAATCCTGTCGGTAATAACATCAAGAATACGCAAAATCGTCAATTGAATGCCGATTTTAATTTTGATTATTTGTATAATTATATTCCGTATTTGAAACGCATCAATACGCCGCGCCTTAATGTGCCATCGGATGGCGGCAGAACGAAGGCGAAAAAACGCGGTCGAGGCAAAAAAGACGATGCGGTCGTAGAGCCTACGGAAATCAATGAAGTAGAAATGGCGGCTGCCCAAGCAGAAAAAGGCAAAAAAGGTAAAAAAGACCCGAATAAACCGTATGAACCGAGTCTCGGCGAGCGTATTGTTTTGCGTCCATTGATGGCTTTGCGCAAAGCGAGAATCAATTATAGTGAACAATTTAACTCCTTTGTACCAGGTTTTATGCCACAAGCAGGGCTTTTTGGACAGCAAAATACGACGGCTCCAGGTTGGGGATATGTGACAGGTTGGGAACAACCGACGGATGAATGGTTAGATGTCGCAGCGCGTAATCAATACATTTCCACGGATTTATATCAAACGCGCCCTGTTTTAGCGGGTTATACGCAGAATGCAGATGCCCGATTAACGGTTGAACCTTTTGCCGATTTCCAAATTACGGTAGAAGCCAATCGCGTGTTTACTAAAAATCATTCGCAAGAGTTTCGGGATACCACCCCGCGAGATGGCAGAGACAATTTAGTACATACGGCATTCAACGATGCAGGTTCGTTCACGACCTCGTTTTTTGCGGCAAGTACGATATTCCGAGCGACGAATGATAGTATGCTTTTCGCCAATTTCTTATCGAATCGCAGCATTGTTTCGCAAACTTTGGGCGCGGGTGCAACGGATTATCCTGATAGACTGGGTTACAAAACAGGTTATGGTCCGTTGAATCGAGACGTATTAGTCGCCTCGTTTTTGGCATCTTACACTGGAACAGACCCCGTACAAGC
Organism: Bacteroidota bacterium; assembly: GCA_039804385.1. Classification (GTDB taxonomy): domain Bacteria; phylum Bacteroidota; class Bacteroidia; order Chitinophagales; family Saprospiraceae; genus JAAFJT01. The sequence continues at coordinate 817 of JBDLWG010000195.1, read as the reverse complement.
CGCAAAAATCAATTTATTCAACCGATTGCCTCAATTAAATTGGCGTTTGAACTACAATGGATTGACCAAATTGCCTCTATTTAGGGACGTTTTCCAGAGTTTCAACTTGACACATGGTTATAAATCGACCTTGACCGTCAATCAATACGTGACGAATGGCGATTACAGTGTGCGCAATCCGAAACAATTTGTTAAGGAAAATCAAGACCAATTATATGATTATTATCCAGAATATCGGATTCCTGCGGTGGTTATCAATGAGCAATTTTCGCCTTTAATCGGCTTAGATGCTCAATTGAAAACGGGAATGCGTTTTGGTTTTAATTATAAAAAATCTCGAAATTTGTCTTTGACGCTGGGTGACACGCGTTTATCGGAAATGAAAGCAACGGAAGTAACGCTTTCGTTTGGTCATACGATGAAAAATGTGGTGATTCCGTTTTTGATGCCGAAACAAGTCAAGCCGAAAAAACCGAAAAAAGGTGAAAAAGTGGATGATGGAGGCATTAAAATCAATCTTGGAGACGCAAATGACCCACAAGGCAAGAAAAAAATGGGAAATGATTTAAAATTAGATTTCAGTTTCTCTTGGAATGACCGCATTACGCAGAATCGAGAATTGGGTCAAAGCAGTATTATCCCTTCGAGTGGAGCGAAAACGTTGCGCTTTTCTCCTTCGGCAGCCTACACGTTGAATGCAAACTTGGATTTACGATTGTTTTTTGATTATAACAAAACAATTCCGTACACCACTTCTTCTTTCAACAATGTGGATGCACGCGGCGGCATAACCGTGACGTTTAAATTGAAATAATTA
>JBDLWG010000194.1:0-23048 GCA_039804385.1 Bacteroidota bacterium | reverse complement strand
GCCATGTATCCCGATAGAAAAACAGAAATGTTGAATCGTTTTCACGTTTGGTTTCCTGGCGGGATTGTGATTGGCGGGTTGATTTCGTATTTTATGACCGATGCGCAGTTGGATTGGAAAGCGCAAGTATCCGTACTTTTGATTCCTGCCTTCATTTATGGCGTATTGTTTTTAAAACAACCATTCCCAAAAACAGAACGGGTTACATCTGGCGTTTCAACAGGCGACATGATAGCGGCTTGTTTTAGCCCACTTTACTTGTTCATGGTAGCATGTATGTTATTAACTTCTACTACGGAATTAGGTACAAATCAATGGATTAACACCATTTTAGAAAATGTCGGTGTCAAATCCATTTTGATTTTGGTTTGGATCAATGCGATTATGGCAATTGGGCGATTGTTCGCGGGCAAAATGGTGCATACCTTAGAACCGACAGGGATGTTACTTGGTTCTGCGGTGTTGGCAGTCGTTGGTTTGATTTGGTTGAGTAATACGTCAGGCATGATGACTTTTGCGGCGGCGGGCGTTTTTGCTATGGGTTGTTGCTATTTTTGGCCTACCATGATTGGTTTTGTGGCGGAAAATATACCGAAAAGTGGTGCATTGGGCATGTCGTTATTAGGTGGTGCGGGCATGTTTGCGACTTCTATTTTCCAACCGATTTTGGGAAGTATGTATGATAGTAATTTGGTGGCTGCTAAAGCGAATGTTGCGACGAATGCGACCGAAGCGAGTATCAAATTGGCAGCAGGCGCGAATACCTTGCAAAGTGTGGTGATATTGCCCGTTATATTGGTATTTGCCTTTTTTGGTTTGAAAATGTACATGAATAATCAAGCGAATGCAGCACGATTACAGAAATAAGATTTTTAGTGCAGGGTGATAGATGTACGGATTTCACGGGATTGATACGGATTTTTTGAATCTCAATCCGTGAAATCCGTGAAATCCGTGAAATCCGTACATCCATCAACCCACACATCAAAGTAATATATTTAAAAAACATATTAAATTTTCAGTATGGGTTCAAAAAGCATTAGCGTTTTTTGAACCCATATTTGTAAACAATTGATAATCAAAAATTTACGATGAATAAATTTACAGCATTTCTTTTACTGATAGGCTTATCACCGCTATTGGGCAGTATTTATGGCATTGTACATGACCAATTGACCTATACTATTTCACCCGAATATTACACCAAATTCAAATTTCATCAATTTGGATTGACCGATATGGAAGGCGAAGCCTTATTGCCGAATCCGAGAACGGTTGTCGCAGTTGTAGGCATCATGGCAACTTGGTGGATGGGACTCCTCATTGGAATTGTTTTAACATTGGTTGGTTTAAAACAAATCAATGGTGCAATGATGTTTCAAACAACTTTAAAAGCAATGATTTTAACGATTATCATTGCTTTGCTGACGGGTTTAATCGGACTCTTTTATGGCAGTACGTTGAGCAAAGCAGATGTGGCGAATTGGCATTTGCCCATTAATTTGGTGGATTATCAAAATTTTATAAAAGTCGGTTCTATGCACCATTTCAGTTATATTGGTGGTGCAATTGGGCTAATTATCAGTATTTTTTACAGTTTAGGCACTTTTCAAGTAGGTAAAAATAATTTTTAAATCAATATGAAAATTATATCTATGTAAAAGCACCAAATTTTCCTCAAAAAGCATTAACTTTACGCGTTCCAAAAACGAAAATCAAAAAACATTCCCTGTATGGAATTTAAAAAACTGTTCAGACGCAAATCGCTCGAACAAATATTGGCGGATACGACCGAAAATCCGCATGGCGAAATGGCTAAAAACCTTAAATTGCGCGATTTAATTGCCATGGGCATTGCCGCTGTGGTGGGCGCGGGCGTTTTTTCAACGATTGGAAAAGCCGCTTTCAATGGAGGTCCTGGAGTCGTCTTTTTATTCGTCATTACCGCCATTACTTGTGGTTTTACCGCTATGTGTTATGCCGAATTTGCCTCGCGGGTGCCTGTTGCGGGCAGTGCTTACACGTATTCGTATGTCGCTTTTGGCGAATTGCCTGCTTGGATTATCGGTTGGGCGTTGATTTTGGAATATGCGATTGGAAATGTAGTCGTAGCGATTTCGTGGAGCAGTTATTTCAATAATTTATTAAAAGGCATTGGAATTTACCTACCGGGTTGGTTAACAACCGGTTATAATACCGCAGAAAAAATATATCAAGAAGCGGTAGCAGCCAAACAGCCTGTTTCAGACTTGGTTTGGACGAATGCGCCCCATATTTTTGGTGATATTCCGTTCATAATCAATGTACCAGCGTTTTTCATCGTCGTTTTAATAACGATTTTGGCATATATTGGTATCAAAGAAAGCAAACGAGTAGCCAATGGCATGGTTGTTTTTAAACTTATTGTTTTGTTAGTAGTGATTGTTGTAGGTTGTTTTTATGTCAATACCGATAATTGGGTTCCGTTTGCACCGAATGGATTTAAAGGCATCATGGCAGGCGTTTCGGCGGTTTTTTTCGCCTACATCGGTTTCGACGCGATTTCGACCACCGCCGAAGAATGCGAAAATCCCAAACGCGACATGCCCAAAGCCATGATTTATTCTTTAATGATATGCACCGTATTGTACATATTAACGGCATTGGTTTTAACAGGCATGGTGAAATATTCCGAATTTAAAGGCGTTTCAGACCCATTAGCCTATGTTTTTGAAAAAACAAATTTAAAAACATTGAATTATATTATCTCATTGAGTGCCGTAGTCGCAACCACAGGCGTATTATTAGTGTTTCAAATCGGTCAACCGCGCATTTGGATGGGGATTAGTCGCGATGGTTTATTGCCTGCGCAATTTGCAAAGATTCATCCAAAATACCAAACGCCTTCGTTTGCAACTATCGTCACAGGATTTGTGGTAGCGATTCCGTCCTTGTTCCTTGACGACGTATTAGTGACCGATTTATCCAGTATTGGGACGTTATTTGCGTTTGTTTTGGTCAGCGGCGGCGTATTAATGTTGCCTGCGGATGATAATCCGAATCGAAAATTCAAAATGCCTTATATCAATGGCCGGTTTATCATGCCGATTTTAACGCTTATTTTTCTAATTTGCGCCCCCGTTCGGGAACGATTATCGGCTGCGATGACGCAATTTGGTAACATGGAGTATCAAGAATATTTATTTTTGGTTTTTGTAATCATTTTAATTATAATAACGATATATAGTTCATTGAAATCATGGTCTTTAATACCTATTTTAGGCGTTTTGTGCTGCATGTACCTTATGATTGAGATACCTGTAAAAAGCTGGGCAGTCTTTTTTGGCTGGATGCTTTTAGGGTTAACCATCTATTTTGGGTACAGTTACAAACGCTCAAAATTGCGTCACACATAAGTAGTTTATAAAACATTGATTATCAAACTTTTGGAGGGTTTGAAACCCTCCAAAGGTTATTGTAATTTTTTTATTAAAAACGTAACTTGTGTTAAATACTTATTTTTTAAACAATTTTTTTAATTAAAATTCATACAAACACAGCAAATCACCATGAAGAGGTCAACATGGATAGCAAGTATCATGGCATTTACGAGTGCCGTGAACGCTCAAACCGTTACATTGGACGGTTATGCTTTTGAAAAGTACAATCGCGGTTTTTTAAATGAGGTCACTATCAAGGCATTCGACCAGACGCAAACGTTGCTCGGAGAGACATTGACGACGATGGATGGTCATTTTCAACTCAAAGTGCCGATTGGCAAAATCGTTTTCCTCAGTTCAGAAAAACGGATTTTCGTCACGCGGCAGGACACCTTTTTGACCACGAAGTTGAAACCAGATGAAAGTGTTTATTTGAAATTGGAAATGACGCGTCAACCTGGTTATTTGTTTGATGCCAAAATTGCCAACAAACGGTTGGACAATTACACGCCAACAGACGCTATCGGAGCAGCACGTATTGAAATTTATAACAATACGACTAAGAAACCTGAGTTGGTCATTGACAAACATACCAGTCCTTTTTTCAATTTTACGTTGCAACAGGGCAATCATTACACGATTTTGGTGCGCAAAGAGGGTTATTTCAACAAACGCATGGAGGCGCATGTCAATATCGATGGTTGTATCCTTTGTTTTGAGGGGATTGGAACGGTTTCGCCAGGTGTTTCGGACAATTTATCTTCCAGTGAAGATAGGCGAGTCGGTACGTTGAATGCCAATATTGAAATGGAAAAAATTGATACAACTCGAAATATAGTTGTTCAAAATATTTACTATGATTTTGGCAGTGCCAATTTGACAGAGGCAGCAAAAGGCGAATTAGATAAAGTCGGTCTTGTTCTTAAAAACAATCCTCAGTTGGTGGTTGAGTTGGGTTCGCACACCGATTCGAGAGGGAGCGCGGAGGCAAATCAACTGTTATCGGAGCAACGAGCGAAAAATGCAGTGGAGTATATTCAAGGCAAAATGGGCATTGGGCGCGATAAATTGAAAGGAAAAGGATACGGTGAAGCGCGTTTGGTGAACGAATGTGAGGATGGAACGCCTTGTAATGATGAAAAACACCGTCAAAATCGCAGAACGGAATTGAAAATTACGGGTTTCACCGCCGATAGATTCAGGGATATGTCTTTGGCGGAAATCATTCATGAGGAGGAAATGGATAAATTTATCAATTCGGGAGCTGCATCAGAGGAGTATAAAGCTCCTGAAGCCCCTGTGGTTGAAAAAGGGGCTAAAACGTCCGAACCGAATGCGTTTTTGGATTCAAAAGGCAGCGTTCCAGCTAAAGAAGTCGTGAAAACGGAGGTGCGCGAAGCCATTGTGGCGGGTTCGATTCCGCGCAATGTGCCTGCAATGACAACGCCTGCGGCAAATGGCGGCGATAAACCCAAAGTGGAAACAGCTAAAAATCCTGTTAAAGCGAATGATAAAATCGTTAAAATTGAAGCAAAAGAGGCAAAATCTGTAATCAAAAAAACAGAAGCCGCCGTCAAAGAAACGACCAAAGCGGTTGTCAAAGAAGTGAAAGAAACGACTAAAACCGTCGTAAAGGAGGTAAAAACGGACGTAAAAGAAGTAAAAACAGCTAAAATTGGCAAACCTGCGGATGATTTTGATGAAACCGTGACCAAACCGGTCTCTGTTACTAAAACCCAAGTGGGCATGATTCCCGACATGAAACGCCCTGCGCCTGCAACGCCGACAACGGAAACGAAAGAAGTCGTCAAAGAAGGTATTGGCAAAATCGTGGATCCAAATCAACCACCTTTTGCGCTTGAACAACCCAAACCCGTAGAAGTTCCTAAGAAAAAGGATGTGGTGTATGCTGTTTTTCCGATGTCGCCCGATTATTCTGGGTATCGCGTGCAGTTTTTGAGTTCGGCAACCGAATTAAAAAAGGATGATGCGCGATTGAAATCGGCGGCGGAATTGATGTCTGCCATCTACACCGTCAAAACGGATAAAGGATTGGATTACTATTTGGGCGATTTTCAACATTGGGGCGAAACGGAGCGTTTCTTAACCAAAGTAAAAGCTGTTTTCCCACAAGCTGAAATGATAGAATTTTTTAAAGGCAAAAAATTATAATTAAAATGACCGTTCACGAAAAAACGATACTGTCTGGAGACGGATTAAAATTATATGTGAAAAATTGGCAGCCTGCGCAATCCCGCGCTGTGATTTGCTTGATGCACGGTTTTGGCGAACATGTGAATCGTTATCATGCGTTAGCCGATTTTTTTGTTAAAAACGACTATGCGGTGATGGGCATGGATCTACGCGGGCATGGCAAATCGGATGGCAAACGCGGACATACGCCTCATTTTGATGCGTATTTGGATGATATTGACCTTTTTATGAAGGAAATAAAAATTAAATATCCTAATAAACCCATTTTTTTATGGGGACACAGCATGGGCGGCAATTTGATATTGAACTATATGCTGCGACGCAAACCTGCCATTGTAGCAACCGTTGTAACGGGTCCTTGGATTCAATTAGCCTTTGAACCCAAACCCATGCTTTTGAAATTGGGCAAGATGATGCGCCGTATTTTACCCACTTTTTCGCAATCAGCAGAGTTGAATACCAAAAATTTGTGTACAGACCCTGTGGTGGTGCGGGCGTATGACCAAGACCCTTTGGTGCATGGCAAAATCACGGCGGCGGCGGGCATGGGTTTGAATGAATCGGCGGCTTGGCTGCATACCTACGAAGGCGCAGTGCCAGAACCGACGTTGATAATGCACGCCGAGAAAGATATGGTTACGTCTCCTGCGGCATCGCAAGCCTTTTCGGAACGCGTCAAAGGTGACCTTACCTTCAAACTTTGGCATGGTCTTTACCACGAAATACATAATGAAAAAATTCAAGATGAAGTGCTGAATTACGCACTTGGATGGATGGATAAAGTATTGTAAATCAAAATTTTAAATAAAAAAACGTTACATAACAAAGCAATGAATGCTAAAGATTTTTTAATGTCTTTACCCGCACAAATCAATCCTGCGGCGATTGAAGGACATCATACGTGTTTCCATTTCAATATCGGGGAAGCGGGGCAATATACGGTTCAGATTGAGGATGGCAAATGTGCGGTACAAGAAGGATTGACAGGTACGCCTAAATGCGCTGTAACAACTTCACCAGCGACCTTGACAGGGATTTTGAACGGGAGTATCAATCCAATGATGGCTGTTTTCACAGGTAAATTAAAAATGACGAATCAAGGCGAAATGCTGAAATATGCGAAAATTTTTGGTTTGATGTAGGCAAAACGCACTTTGTGATACGAATTGGAACGCGGATGACACGGATTGTGCGAATTTTCACGGATTTTTCATTTAAAAAATAAAAAATCCGTGAAAATCCGCACAATCCGTGTCATCCGCGTTTCAATTGTACCACTTGCCAAATACAATTTTATTTAAACTTGATTTTTTTGATAACAATGCATTTAATATCAAAATCGCTGACTTTAATTTTAAACGATTATAATTTGCTTTTTTTTCAAAAAAAAAATGAATAACAATGTATTTACCAATAAAATAAGCTATCTTTGTGGCAGATAAAATAATAAACCTATTTGTCCACTATTTAAAACATTTATTGATGAATCATTTAATGTTATTTAGCGCATTAAAAAACCGTATTTGGATATTATCACTATGCATTTGTGTTGTTGGGACAACATATGGGGCAATTCTAGCAGCCCCACCAGACGATTGCAAGCGTCCATCAGACATTTGCAGTCAAATTGAAGCACTTGGCACAAAGTTAAGCGAGAAAACAGATTTGAAAAAATTAAGAGATGCCAATGTTAGTGACGAAATTCTGCGTAACCTACTTAAAACCATTGACAGTTGGACTACTGTTACTGCTAAAAAAAAATTTATTACTGATTTTGCACAAAATGTTTCATTTAGAAATGGTATTGAAGAAGACCCTAATCTAATTCATATTTGGATAAAAGTCAATAGACTTCCAACATATGCTGTTAATATTAAATTTTTAAAAAATTTGAAATCCGTAATTGACAATGTTCCTTTAAGAAAGCATGTTTTTATGGGTGATTTTAAGGTAGATGTTTCAAATTTAACCGCACCCATTTTTGATATATCAGGGCTTCATCACCATGCCGCATTTACGACACGAACAAGTAATTTTCAAAATTTTGATGCAAGATTTAAAAGTCCTCCATCAAAAGTGAATGACAAAGATCGACGCTATCAAGGCAAAGCGGAAGTATTTCATGCAGATTATATAAAAACAAATCCCAAATCGCCTACAGCTGGTTGGAAAGCATCTCCTCAAAAAACTTTTTTTCCAACTACATGGACGGTTGATGACACATTAGAAGAAATGGCGTTAGCCTTGACAAACAAAACAAATCGAGAATCCACAGTTCAACCGAATCCAGCAGGAGGTAGCAGGGAAATAGTTCAATATACTGGGCTATGTTCCGCAGGTTTTAACTTAGTAATCATTGAAGTCAATAATATTCTTACGACAATTTATCCAACTTGGCCCTAAAATGGAAAAAAAATATCAATTTCATCGCTATGAGCGCGATAATCAAATTCATTTTCAAGCTACTTTTGTTTCGGCAGAAGTTATCTTAACAAAAATGCTCAATGAATATCCTGGCTTTACAACTTCTTCTAATTCAGATTTAGAGGATCTTATTGCGGATGTTACATTACTAATTTCTTTACAGCATAAGGAACTGAAAACAAAAAAATTACTTCATACTGAAATCGATACAGAAGATGGGCAATTGCGTATCTTAGACGAAGATGGTCATCAATTTCAAGGTGATTTTAATATTGAACAACTTTTAATCGCTAAAAGTCCGCGCATTCCTTGGGAACTTGAAGGTCATTATGAAATTCTGATATATAGTGACATTGCATCATTTTATACCAGAAATTATATAGATAGCCATCGAGTATTAGTAGATACAATGAAGACTACTCAATTATTAAAAGTTTTAATAAAATGGAATGATTTCTTAAACGCACCCACAGATATCCTATAATTTAATTTACAAACTCATGTTACGCAGTGCTTTTCGAAGACAAAATATTGTTCTGTAAAAAGGGTATGTTTCGGAAACATTGAAGGTTTTTGAAACATATTCACTCAGAAAACGAAATTATATTTGCCTTCTAAAATAGAACTGCGTAACATGAGTTACAAATTAGTTTTGTGATGCAACTGGAACACGGATTGTGCGGATTTTCGGGGATGTTTCATTGGTGAGTTCTGGAACCTTCTTTTCCTCCCAAATGAAACATCCCTACAAATCCGCATAATTCGTGTCATCCGCGTTTCAATTGTACCCCAAAACCTATAATTCTAACTCTAAAATGAGCGCATCTATTATTTTTTGATGTCGTTTTTCAATAAAATCTTCATCAATAAGGGTCAATACAGCAATTTCCTTCGTCATGGTTAAAATCGTTTGGTCATAAACCAACCGTTTTTTAGAAAAATCAAAATTACGGGCTGCTGAATTCATTTTTTGCGTTAAAAGCGTCATATTACCCAATTTATAAGTATAATTTTTTCTAAAAGTGTTGCTAAAATCCGTCAACCAATTCGTTTTCACATCAGGATTTTGGGGTATAATATGCTCCAAAGACGCATTTTCAACCTCTAAATGCTGCGCCACCACATCTTTGGGCAATTTACTTTCCAATGAATAATAATATTTCACCAACATAATCCGCCCAATTTCATTATCCTTAATGGGCATATCTAATACATTTTTTAACTCATCTAATTCAACAGCATTTAAAACAAATACCTTTTGAGCATCTTCTATTTTTTGCTCATTTAAGGCTTGAATCGCCTCATAAAAAGGCTTAGTACTAAACCGTTTCGCCGTTCCCAAGAGCGTATAAAGAATATTTTTTTCAAATATTTTTAAAAAATCAATAATTTTGGTTTCATCTGACTCATTTCGCAATAAACTCAAAAGCACATTCAACACATTACTCAGGTTGCCCGAATGAATCAGAAAAGCAATTTTATTTTTAAGGATTTTATTAGAAAAGTCCAATTGCAAGATTTGCGTGTAAACACTCAAATTACGTTCTATATCTTTATAAAAGATATGAATCTTATGCTCTTTTAAGGAATGTTTAAATGATTCTTTATAAATGTCTTGTAAATCATTAAAAGCCGAATGTTGTTGACTTCTTCCGCGAGTACTCTCCACATAACGACTTACAAATTCCGTATTTAACTCATAAGAAGCATCCAAATCGCGCCACTTTTTGTTAGGGTCTAATTTTGCATACTTATCAGGTTTTAATGTTTTTAAAATATGAAATTCACTGATTAAGAAATTTCTAAACAAATCCTTATTAGAAAGAGGTAATCCTCTATTGTTTAAAATTTCAAATATTTGATACGCAATATCGAATTGAGGCGCACGAATTTGTAAAATCGTTACTTTATTCCTCAAAAACTCAAAAAAACCATCTAAGTTTTCTGCCGTTTCATTTGTAAAAATGCCATCTTTTAAAAAAGTTTGTTTTAATTGTTCGATAAAAAACAACCTGTTTTTAAAATATCGGTGTGTGACTTCTTTTTGTTCTTCGGTAGCATCTTTAAGCGAAATGCTGGAAATATCACCGCATTCCATCACTATTTTGAGTACATTATCGTAATCAAAGCCAATAGTTTGCATTATTTTGACCTTTTTTTCTGCTTTCCGATAAAGACCATTTCGTTTTTCATTAAAAATCAAAGTATCAAGATTATTCGTAGATGCCTTGATAAACTCCAAAAATTCGGTTTGATTGGCAAGCGGTATATTTTTTTTAACCCGTATTTCATTTAAAAAACACTTAATCGCCGTAAAAAGAATGGTTAAAGTCGTCAATCGTTGTTGTCCATCCACCACTTCATAGGCTCTTTTAGTACCATCTCCAATGACCACCATAGAACCCATAAAATAAATATTTGCATTTTTACTTTCGTAAAAATCAATCAAATCCTGCCAAATAACATTCACTTGGTTGTTTTTATCGCTTTTACCAAGACAATCCCATGAATAAGGGCGTTGATATTCGGGAATAATGTAGGTCATTTCGTTCCCAAACAAATCATTTAAAACTTTTTGTTCTGTTATAAATTCCATTTGTAATTTTATAGCATGATTAGAAGCGCAAAAATAATTCTTTTTAATGGAAAAGTTCCTTTTTCATCAAATGACTTATCCACAGTATCGTAGTCGGGAAATTTATTTCCCGCTAAATCACTCCTTTAGCGGGAAATAAATTTCCAGACTACGATACGCTTTAAAACGTTTTTTCAACGTTAAAACACGTACATTACACATAACAATCTAAACTATATATTGGCAATTCAAATAAATATTAAATTATTATTTCCTTTTTTTTAAAAAAAGTAAAATTTTTTATAAGTTTTTTGCGTTTTTACTTGCACAGTTCAAAAATAGTTTGTAGCTTTGTTATTATAATTACTTTTAATTTGTTTTCGTTTTGCTTTATAGAGTTCAATCAAACCTTATTTACTAACCAAAACCAATTCCGACATGAATATCACGTTTGAAGAATTGAGGAACATCAAACATCGCTTGCCACACGGCAGCATTCGCCGCATTGCTAAGGCTTTGTCGAAAGACGAACAAGTCGTGCGTAATTTTTTTGGCGGCAATCGCTTTAAAAAAACAATGGTGGATTGGCACATTGAGCCAGGCCCAGGTGGCGGTATTGTATCGGTAAAAGACACCTCTATTTTGGAGATGGCAAAATGTATTTTAAAAGAATGATTTAAGGTTTTTCCAACTAAAAACAATTTTTAAACGCCGCCTACAAAATAAAATCGTAAAGCGGAACAGAGGACGCAGATGAAGTCATCATGCGTCCTCTGCATTTTAGAGGTAGTAGTCGGGAAATAAATTTCCCGACTACTGTTCCAACAAATAAGGTTTGTGGGAACAGAAAAACGTTCAGAGAGATGCCAATTTTTAAAAAGTGATTTTTTTGCAAAAAAATCACTTTTTAAAAATTGGCATCTCTCTGAACGTTTTTCTGTTCCCACAAACCTTATTTGTTGGAACAGTAGTCGGGAAATTTATTTCCCGACTACTACCTCTAAAATGCAGAGGACGCATGATGACTTCATCTGCGTCCTCTGTTCCGCTTTACGATTTTATTTTGTAGGCGGCGTTTAAAAATTGTTTTTAGTTGGAAAAACCTTAAATCATTCTTTTAAAATACATTTTGCCATCTCCAAAATAGAGGTGTCTTTTACCGATACAATACCGCCACCTGGGCCTGGCTCAATGTGCCAATCCACCATTGTTTTTTTAAAGCGATTGCCGCCAAAAAAATTACGCACGACTTGTTCGTCTTTCGACAAAGCCTTAGCAATGCGGCGAATGCTGCCGTGTGGCAAGCGATGTTTGATGTTCCTCAATTCTTCAAACGTGATATTCATGTCGGAATTGGTTTTGGTTAGTAAATAAGGTTTGATTGAACTCTATAAAGCAAAACGAAAACAAATTAAAAGTAATTATAATAACAAAGCTACAAACTATTTTTGAACTGTGCAAGTAAAAACGCAAAAAACTTATAAAAAATTTTACTTTTTTTAAAAAAAAGGAAATAATAATTTAATATTTATTTGAATTGCCAATATATAGTTTAGATTGTTATGTGTAATGTACGTGTTTTAACGTTGAAAAAACGTTTTAAAGCGTATCGTAGTCTGGAAATTTATTTCCCGCTAAAGGAGTGATTTAGCGGGAAATAAATTTCCCGACTACGATACTGTGGATAAGTCATTTGATGAAAAAGGAACTTTTCCATTAAAAAGAATTATTTTTGCGCTTCTAATCATGCTATAAAATTACAAATGGAATTTATAACAGAACAAAAAGTTTTAAATGATTTGTTTGGGAACGAAATGACCTACATTATTCCCGAATATCAACGCCCTTATTCATGGGATTGTCTTGGTAAAAGCGATAAAAACAACCAAGTGAATGTTATTTGGCAGGATTTGATTGATTTTTACGAAAGTAAAAATGCAAATATTTATTTTATGGGTTCTATGGTGGTCATTGGAGATGGTACTAAAAGAGCCTATGAAGTGGTGGATGGACAACAACGATTGACGACTTTAACCATTCTTTTTACGGCGATTAAGTGTTTTTTAAATGAAATACGGGTTAAAAAAAATATACCGCTTGCCAATCAAACCGAATTTTTGGAGTTTATCAAGGCATCTACGAATAATCTTGATACTTTGATTTTTAATGAAAAACGAAATGGTCTTTATCGGAAAGCAGAAAAAAAGGTCAAAATAATGCAAACTATTGGCTTTGATTACGATAATGTACTCAAAATAGTGATGGAATGCGGTGATATTTCCAGCATTTCGCTTAAAGATGCTACCGAAGAACAAAAAGAAGTCACACACCGATATTTTAAAAACAGGTTGTTTTTTATCGAACAATTAAAACAAACTTTTTTAAAAGATGGCATTTTTACAAATGAAACGGCAGAAAACTTAGATGGTTTTTTTGAGTTTTTGAGGAATAAAGTAACGATTTTACAAATTCGTGCGCCTCAATTCGATATTGCGTATCAAATATTTGAAATTTTAAACAATAGAGGATTACCTCTTTCTAATAAGGATTTGTTTAGAAATTTCTTAATCAGTGAATTTCATATTTTAAAAACATTAAAACCTGATAAGTATGCAAAATTAGACCCTAACAAAAAGTGGCGCGATTTGGATGCTTCTTATGAGTTAAATACGGAATTTGTAAGTCGTTATGTGGAGAGTACTCGCGGAAGAAGTCAACAACATTCGGCTTTTAATGATTTACAAGACATTTATAAAGAATCATTTAAACATTCCTTAAAAGAGCATAAGATTCATATCTTTTATAAAGATATAGAACGTAATTTGAGTGTTTACACGCAAATCTTGCAATTGGACTTTTCTAATAAAATCCTTAAAAATAAAATTGCTTTTCTGATTCATTCGGGCAACCTGAGTAATGTGTTGAATGTGCTTTTGAGTTTATTGCGAAATGAGTCAGATGAAACCAAAATTATTGATTTTTTAAAAATATTTGAAAAAAATATTCTTTATACGCTCTTGGGAACGGCGAAACGGTTTAGTACTAAGCCTTTTTATGAGGCGATTCAAGCCTTAAATGAGCAAAAAATAGAAGATGCTCAAAAGGTATTTGTTTTAAATGCTGTTGAATTAGATGAGTTAAAAAATGTATTAGATATGCCCATTAAGGATAATGAAATTGGGCGGATTATGTTGGTGAAATATTATTATTCATTGGAAAGTAAATTGCCCAAAGATGTGGTGGCGCAGCATTTAGAGGTTGAAAATGCGTCTTTGGAGCATATTATACCCCAAAATCCTGATGTGAAAACGAATTGGTTGACGGATTTTAGCAACACTTTTAGAAAAAATTATACTTATAAATTGGGTAATATGACGCTTTTAACGCAAAAAATGAATTCAGCAGCCCGTAATTTTGATTTTTCTAAAAAACGGTTGGTTTATGACCAAACGATTTTAACCATGACGAAGGAAATTGCTGTATTGACCCTTATTGATGAAGATTTTATTGAAAAACGACATCAAAAAATAATAGATGCGCTCATTTTAGAGTTAGAATTATAGGTTTTGGGGTACAATTGAAACGCGGATGACACGAATTATGCGGATTTGTAGGGATGTTTCATTTGGGAGGAAAAGAAGGTTCCAGAACTCACCAATGAAACATCCCCGAAAATCCGCACAATCCGTGTTCCAGTTGCATCACAAAACTAATTTGTAACTCATGTTACGCAGTTCTATTTTAGAAGGCAAATATAATTTCGTTTTCTGAGTGAATATGTTTCAAAAACCTTCAATGTTTCCGAAACATACCCTTTTTACAGAACAATATTTTGTCTTCGAAAAGCACTGCGTAACATGAGTTTGTAAATTAAATTATAGGATATCTGTGGGTGCGTTTAAGAAATCATTCCATTTTATTAAAACTTTTAATAATTGAGTAGTCTTCATTGTATCTACTAATACTCGATGGCTATCTATATAATTTCTGGTATAAAATGATGCAATGTCACTATATATCAGAATTTCATAATGACCTTCAAGTTCCCAAGGAATGCGCGGACTTTTAGCGATTAAAAGTTGTTCAATATTAAAATCACCTTGAAATTGATGACCATCTTCGTCTAAGATACGCAATTGCCCATCTTCTGTATCGATTTCAGTATGAAGTAATTTTTTTGTTTTCAGTTCCTTATGCTGTAAAGAAATTAGTAATGTAACATCCGCAATAAGATCCTCTAAATCTGAATTAGAAGAAGTTGTAAAGCCAGGATATTCATTGAGCATTTTTGTTAAGATAACTTCTGCCGAAACAAAAGTAGCTTGAAAATGAATTTGATTATCGCGCTCATAGCGATGAAATTGATATTTTTTTTCCATTTTAGGGCCAAGTTGGATAAATTGTCGTAAGAATATTATTGACTTCAATGATTACTAAGTTAAAACCTGCGGAACATAGCCCAGTATATTGAACTATTTCCCTGCTACCTCCTGCTGGATTCGGTTGAACTGTGGATTCTCGATTTGTTTTGTTTGTCAAGGCTAACGCCATTTCTTCTAATGTGTCATCAACCGTCCATGTAGTTGGAAAAAAAGTTTTTTGAGGAGATGCTTTCCAACCAGCTGTAGGCGATTTGGGATTTGTTTTTATATAATCTGCATGAAATACTTCCGCTTTGCCTTGATAGCGTCGATCTTTGTCATTCACTTTTGATGGAGGACTTTTAAATCTTGCATCAAAATTTTGAAAATTACTTGTTCGTGTCGTAAATGCGGCATGGTGATGAAGCCCTGATATATCAAAAATGGGTGCGGTTAAATTTGAAACATCTACCTTAAAATCACCCATAAAAACATGCTTTCTTAAAGGAACATTGTCAATTACGGATTTCAAATTTTTTAAAAATTTAATATTAACAGCATATGTTGGAAGTCTATTGACTTTTATCCAAATATGAATTAGATTAGGGTCTTCTTCAATACCATTTCTAAATGAAACATTTTGTGCAAAATCAGTAATAAATTTTTTTTTAGCAGTAACAGTAGTCCAACTGTCAATGGTTTTAAGTAGGTTACGCAGAATTTCGTCACTAACATTGGCATCTCTTAATTTTTTCAAATCTGTTTTCTCGCTTAACTTTGTGCCAAGTGCTTCAATTTGACTGCAAATGTCTGATGGACGCTTGCAATCGTCTGGTGGGGCTGCTAGAATTGCCCCATATGTTGTCCCAACAACACAAATGCATAGTGATAATATCCAAATACGGTTTTTTAATGCGCTAAATAACATTAAATGATTCATCAATAAATGTTTTAAATAGTGGACAAATAGGTTTATTATTTTATCTGCCACAAAGATAGCTTATTTTATTGGTAAATACATTGTTATTCATTTTTTTTTTGAAAAAAAAGCAAATTATAATCGTTTAAAATTAAAGTCAGCGATTTTGATATTAAATGCATTGTTATCAAAAAAATCAAGTTTAAATAAAATTGTATTTGGCAAGTGGTACAATTGAAACGCGGATGACACGGATTGTGCGGATTTTCACGGATTTTTTATTTTTTAAATGAAAAATCCGTGAAAATTCGCACAATCCGTGTCATCCGCGTTCCAATTCGTATCACAAAGTGCGTTTTGCCTACATCAAACCAAAAATTTTCGCATATTTCAGCATTTCGCCTTGATTCGTCATTTTTAATTTACCTGTGAAAACAGCCATCATTGGATTGATACTCCCGTTCAAAATCCCTGTCAAGGTCGCTGGTGAAGTTGTTACAGCGCATTTAGGCGTACCTGTCAATCCTTCTTGTACCGCACATTTGCCATCCTCAATCTGAACCGTATATTGCCCCGCTTCCCCGATATTGAAATGGAAACACGTATGATGTCCTTCAATCGCCGCAGGATTGATTTGTGCGGGTAAAGACATTAAAAAATCTTTAGCATTCATTGCTTTGTTATGTAACGTTTTTTTATTTAAAATTTTGATTTACAATACTTTATCCATCCATCCAAGTGCGTAATTCAGCACTTCATCTTGAATTTTTTCATTATGTATTTCGTGGTAAAGACCATGCCAAAGTTTGAAGGTAAGGTCACCTTTGACGCGTTCCGAAAAGGCTTGCGATGCCGCAGGAGACGTAACCATATCTTTCTCGGCGTGCATTATCAACGTCGGTTCTGGCACTGCGCCTTCGTAGGTATGCAGCCAAGCCGCCGATTCATTCAAACCCATGCCCGCCGCCGCCGTGATTTTGCCATGCACCAAAGGGTCTTGGTCATACGCCCGCACCACCACAGGGTCTGTACACAAATTTTTGGTATTCAACTCTGCTGATTGCGAAAAAGTGGGTAAAATACGGCGCATCATCTTGCCCAATTTCAAAAGCATGGGTTTGGGTTCAAAGGCTAATTGAATCCAAGGACCCGTTACAACGGTTGCTACAATGGCAGGTTTGCGTCGCAGCATATAGTTCAATATCAAATTGCCGCCCATGCTGTGTCCCCATAAAAAAATGGGTTTATTAGGATATTTAATTTTTATTTCCTTCATAAAAAGGTCAATATCATCCAAATACGCATCAAAATGAGGCGTATGTCCGCGTTTGCCATCCGATTTGCCATGCCCGCGTAGATCCATGCCCATCACCGCATAGTCGTTTTTAACAAAAAAATCGGCTAACGCATGATAACGATTCACATGTTCGCCAAAACCGTGCATCAAGCAAATCACAGCGCGGGATTGCGCAGGCTGCCAATTTTTCACATATAATTTTAATCCGTCTCCAGACAGTATCGTTTTTTCGTGAACGGTCATTTTAATTATAATTTTTTGCCTTTAAAAAATTCTATCATTTCAGCTTGTGGGAAAACAGCTTTTACTTTGGTTAAGAAACGCTCCGTTTCGCCCCAATGTTGAAAATCGCCCAAATAGTAATCCAATCCTTTATCCGTTTTGACGGTGTAGATGGCAGACATCAATTCCGCCGCCGATTTCAATCGCGCATCATCCTTTTTTAATTCGGTTGCCGAACTCAAAAACTGCACGCGATACCCAGAATAATCGGGCGACATCGGAAAAACAGCATACACCACATCCTTTTTCTTAGGAACTTCTACGGGTTTGGGTTGTTCAAGCGCAAAAGGTGGTTGATTTGGATCCACGATTTTGCCAATACCTTCTTTGACGACTTCTTTCGTTTCCGTTGTCGGCGTTGCAGGCGCAGGGCGTTTCATGTCGGGAATCATGCCCACTTGGGTTTTAGTAACAGAGACCGGTTTGGTCACGGTTTCATCAAAATCATCCGCAGGTTTGCCAATTTTAGCTGTTTTTACTTCTTTTACGTCCGTTTTTACCTCCTTTACGACGGTTTTAGTCGTTTCTTTCACTTCTTTGACAACCGCTTTGGTCGTTTCTTTGACGGCGGCTTCTGTTTTTTTGATTACAGATTTTGCCTCTTTTGCTTCAATTTTAACGATTTTATCATTCGCTTTAACAGGATTTTTAGCTGTTTCCACTTTGGGTTTATCGCCGCCATTTGCCGCAGGCGTTGTCATTGCAGGCACATTGCGCGGAATCGAACCCGCCACAATGGCTTCGCGCACCTCCGTTTTCACGACTTCTTTAGCTGGAACGCTGCCTTTTGAATCCAAAAACGCATTCGGTTCGGACGTTTTAGCCCCTTTTTCAACCACAGGGGCTTCAGGAGCTTTATACTCCTCTGATGCAGCTCCCGAATTGATAAATTTATCCATTTCCTCCTCATGAATGATTTCCGCCAAAGACATATCCCTGAATCTATCGGCGGTGAAACCCGTAATTTTCAATTCCGTTCTGCGATTTTGACGGTGTTTTTCATCATTACAAGGCGTTCCATCCTCACATTCGTTCACCAAACGCGCTTCACCGTATCCTTTTCCTTTCAATTTATCGCGCCCAATGCCCATTTTGCCTTGAATATACTCCACTGCATTTTTCGCTCGTTGCTCCGATAACAGTTGATTTGCCTCCGCGCTCCCTCTCGAATCGGTGTGCGAACCCAACTCAACCACCAACTGAGGATTGTTTTTAAGAACAAGACCGACTTTATCTAATTCGCCTTTTGCTGCCTCTGTCAAATTGGCACTGCCAAAATCATAGTAAATATTTTGAACAACTATATTTCGAGTTGTATCAATTTTTTCCATTTCAATATTGGCATTCAACGTACCGACTCGCCTATCTTCACTGGAAGATAAATTGTCCGAAACACCTGGCGAAACCGTTCCAATCCCCTCAAAACAAAGGATACAACCATCGATATTGACATGCGCCTCCATGCGTTTGTTGAAATAACCCTCTTTGCGCACCAAAATCGTGTAATGATTGCCCTGTTGCAACGTAAAATTGAAAAAAGGACTGGTATGTTTGTCAATGACCAACTCAGGTTTCTTAGTCGTATTGTTATAAATTTCAATACGTGCTGCTCCGATAGCGTCTGTTGGCGTGTAATTGTCCAACCGTTTGTTGGCAATTTTGGCATCAAACAAATAACCAGGTTGACGCGTCATTTCCAATTTCAAATAAACACTTTCATCTGGTTTCAACTTCGTGGTCAAAAAGGTGTCCTGCCGCGTGACGAAAATCCGTTTTTCTGAACTGAGGAAAACGATTTTGCCAATCGGCACTTTGAGTTGAAAATGACCATCCATCGTCGTCAATGTCTCTCCGAGCAACGTTTGCGTCTGGTCGAATGCCTTGATAGTGACCTCATTTAAAAAACCGCGATTGTACTTTTCAAAAGCATAACCGTCCAATGTAACGGTTTGAGCGTTCACGGCACTCGTAAATGCCATGATACTTGCTATCCATGTTGACCTCTTCATGGTGATTTGCTGTGTTTGTATGAATTTTAATTAAAAAAATTGTTTAAAAAATAAGTATTTAACACAAGTTACGTTTTTAATAAAAAAATTACAATAACCTTTGGAGGGTTTCAAACCCTCCAAAAGTTTGATAATCAATGTTTTATAAACTACTTATGTGTGACGCAATTTTGAGCGTTTGTAACTGTACCCAAAATAGATGGTTAACCCTAAAAGCATCCAGCCAAAAAAGACTGCCCAGCTTTTTACAGGTATCTCAATCATAAGGTACATGCAGCACAAAACGCCTAAAATAGGTATTAAAGACCATGATTTCAATGAACTATATATCGTTATTATAATTAAAATGATTACAAAAACCAAAAATAAATATTCTTGATACTCCATGTTACCAAATTGCGTCATCGCAGCCGATAATCGTTCCCGAACGGGGGCGCAAATTAGAAAAATAAGCGTTAAAATCGGCATGATAAACCGGCCATTGATATAAGGCATTTTGAATTTTCGATTCGGATTATCATCCGCAGGCAACATTAATACGCCGCCGCTGACCAAAACAAACGCAAATAACGTCCCAATACTGGATAAATCGGTCACTAATACGTCGTCAAGGAACAAGGACGGAATCGCTACCACAAATCCTGTGACGATAGTTGCAAACGAAGGCGTTTGGTATTTTGGATGAATCTTTGCAAATTGCGCAGGCAATAAACCATCGCGACTAATCCCCATCCAAATGCGCGGTTGACCGATTTGAAACACTAATAATACGCCTGTGGTTGCGACTACGGCACTCAATGAGATAATATAATTCAATGTTTTTAAATTTGTTTTTTCAAAAACATAGGCTAATGGGTCTGAAACGCCTTTAAATTCGGAATATTTCACCATGCCTGTTAAAACCAATGCCGTTAATATGTACAATACGGTGCATATCATTAAAGAATAAATCATGGCTTTGGGCATGTCGCGTTTGGGATTTTCGCATTCTTCGGCGGTGGTCGAAATCGCGTCGAAACCGATGTAGGCGAAAAAAACCGCCGAAACGCCTGCCATGATGCCTTTAAATCCATTCGGTGCAAACGGAACCCAATTATCGGTATTGACATAAAAACAACCTACAACAATCACTACTAACAAAACAATAAGTTTAAAAACAACCATGCCATTGGCTACTCGTTTGCTTTCTTTGATACCAATATATGCCAAAATCGTTATTAAAACGACGATGAAAAACGCTGGTACATTGATTATGAACGGAATATCACCAAAAATATGGGGCGCATTCGTCCAAACCAAGTCTGAAACAGGCTGTTTGGCTGCTACCGCTTCTTGATATATTTTTTCTGCGGTATTATAACCGGTTGTTAACCAACCCGGTAGGTAAATTCCAATGCCTTTTAATAAATTATTGAAATAACTGCTCCACGAAATCGCTACGACTACATTTCCAATCGCATATTCCAAAATCAACGCCCAACCGATAATCCAAGCAGGCAATTCGCCAAAAGCGACATACGAATACGTGTAAGCACTGCCCGCAACAGGCACCCGCGAGGCAAATTCGGCATAACACATAGCGGTAAAACCACAAGTAATGGCGGTAATGACGAATAAAAAGACGACTCCAGGACCTCCATTGAAAGCGGCTTTTCCAATCGTTGAAAAAACGCCCGCGCCCACCACAGCGGCAATGCCCATGGCAATTAAATCGCGCAATTTAAGGTTTTTAGCCATTTCGCCATGCGGATTTTCGGTCGTATCCGCCAATATTTGTTCGAGCGATTTGCGTCTGAACAGTTTTTTAAATTCCATACAGGGAATGTTTTTTGATTTTCGTTTTTGGAACGCGTAAAGTTAATGCTTTTTGAGGAAAATTTGGTGCTTTTACATAGATATAATTTTCATATTGATTTAAAAATTATTTTTACCTACTTGAAAAGTGCCTAAACTGTAAAAAATACTGATAATTAGCCCAATTGCACCACCAATATAACTGAAATGGTGCATAGAACCGACTTTTATAAAATTTTGATAATCCACCAAATTAATGGGCAAATGCCAATTCGCCACATCTGCTTTGCTCAACGTACTGCCATAAAAGAGTCCGATTAAACCCGTCAGCAAAGCAATGATAATCGTTAAAATCATTGCTTTTAAAGTTGTTTGAAACATCATTGCACCATTGATTTGTTTTAAACCAACCAATGTTAAAACAATTCCAATGAGGAGTCCCATCCACCAAGTTGCCATGATGCCTACAACTGCGACAACCGTTCTCGGATTCGGCAATAAGGCTTCGCCTTCCATATCGGTCAATCCAAATTGATGAAATTTGAATTTGGTGTAATATTCGGGTGAAATAGTATAGGTCAATTGGTCATGTACAATGCCATAAATACTGCCCAATAGCGGTGATAAGCCTATCAGTAAAAGAAATGCTGTAAATTTATTCATCGTAAATTTTTGATTATCAATTGTTTACAAATATGGGTTCAAAAAACGCTAATGCTTTTTGAACCCATACTGAAAATTTAATATGTTTTTTAAATATATTACTTTGATGTGTGGGTTGATGGATGTACGGATTTCACGGATTTCACGGATTTCACGGATTGAGATTCAAAAAATCCGTATCAATCCCGTGAAATCCGTACATCTATCACCCTGCACTAAAAATCTTATTTCTGTAATCGTGCTGCATTCGCTTGATTATTCATGTACATTTTCAAACCAAAAAAGGCAAATACCAATATAACGGGCAATATCACCACACTTTGCAAGGTATTCGCGCCTGCTGCCAATTTGATACTCGCTTCGGTCGCATTCGTCGCAACATTCGCTTTAGCAGCCACCAAATTACTATCATACATACTTCCCAAAATCGGTTGGAAAATAGAAGTCGCAAACATGCCCGCACCACCTAATAACGACATGCCCAATGCACCACTTTTCGGTATATTTTCCGCCACAAAACCAATCATGGTAGGCCAAAAATAGCAACAACCCATAGCAAAAACGCCCGCCGCCGCAAAAGTCATCATGCCTGACGTATTACTCAACCAAATCAAACCAACGACTGCCAACACCGCAGAACCAAGTAACATCCCTGTCGGTTCTAAGGTATGCACCATTTTGCCCGCGAACAATCGCCCAATTGCCATAATCGCATTGATCCAAACCAAAATCAAAATGGATTTGACACCGACATTTTCTAAAATGGTGTTAATCCATTGATTTGTACCTAATTCCGTAGTAGAAGTTAATAACATACATGCTACCATGAACAAGTAAAGTGGGCTAAAACAAGCCGCTATCATGTCGCCTGTTGAAACGCCAGATGTAACCCGTTCTGTTTTTGGGAATGGTTGTTTTAAAAACAATACGCCATAAATGAAGGCAGGAATCAAAAGTACGGATACTTGCGCTTTCCAATCCAACTGCGCATCGGTCATAAAATACGAAATCAACCCGCCAATCACAATCCCGCCAGGAAACCAAACGTGAAAACGATTCAACATTTCTGTTTTTCTATCGGGATACATGGC